>CAYUKP010000063.1:0-1654 GCA_964445335.1 uncultured Verrucomicrobiales bacterium | reverse complement strand
CTCAGAACAAAAAGCCGTAAGGCTCTGGCCAAGTCAGCTGGAGCACAGGAGGAGGCGCTCCACTACCACTATGCTCATGACGATGCAGAAGGCTACATCCCTCAATCCTACCTTCCTGAAGGCAGAAGCTACTATCACCCTTCAGAAAATGGATTGGAACGTCGCATCAAAGAAAGGCTAGATTACTGGAAGCAACGCTTTAATTCCGAACGTTCCTGAACAAAGTCTATAAAAGTTCGTCCACGAAGCGCTTGCGCTGGAAGTATTCAAACTGCTCAGGTTCTTCACCTGTCCCCACAAACCGAGTAGGAATATTTAACTCCCGGTAAATCGCTACGGAAACTCCCCCTTTACCTGAACCGTCAAGCTTAGTAACCACTAAGCCATCTAGAGGCACAGCCTTCGAAAACTCTTTGGCTTGGTTCATTGCATTACTCCCTGTTGTCGCATCCACAACTAAGAGAGACAAATGAGGGGCGTTCTCGTCCTGTTTTTTAAGCGTACGCTTAATCTTATCCAACTCAGACATCAGATTATGCTTGGTATGCAATCGCCCAGCGGTATCGCAGATGACAAATTGAATACCTTCTTTAATCGCCTTTTCATGAGCAATATAACACACCGATGAAGGATCCGCATTAGGTCGCCCCTTAACAAATGGAACGTCGAGTCGCTCAGACCAAACTTCTAATTGCTCCACAGCGGCCGCCCTAAAAGTATCCGCAGCCACCAACATAACAGAAAAGCCCTTACGTTTCAAAAGATAAGCTAACTTGGCTGCAGAAGTCGTCTTACCGACCCCATTTACTCCAACCATTGTGATAACATAGGGCTTATCCCCCATAGGAGGCAAAAGTGGTGGTCGGTCTGCTGGTAAAACTTCGTTGATGTGAGCTTTCACCTTCTTTACTACTTCATGAGCCTTTACCTCTCGACCAAGACCTTTCAGATCATCAACAATGGACATCGCTTGCCTAATCCCGAGATCTGAAGCAACGAGGTCTGCCTCCAACTGATCCCAATCAACGGGCTTGTCATCGAGAATCTTGCTAATAAGCTTATCAAAAAATCCTGCCATAATTGGCTTAATTATGGCTACTCACGAAACCAAAGAAAGTTATTAATTTCATAAACACAAGAATTACACATCTTACGTTGCCAAACTCGTTGCTCTTATGCCTTCAGATCAAGTACTACCTAAATATACAGGTTCTCTAGAATACCTCTACCATGATGAGGATATTATCATCGTAAATAAACCTGAATTCTTTCTCAGTGTCCCAGGAAAACACCCTGGCAACTACGACAGTGTTCAGAGTCGAATTCAGCAAGACTATCCCGAAGCTATGTGCGCCCATAGACTCGACCTCGACACCTCAGGAATCATGACAATCGCTCTCCACAAAGAAGCCCTCCGTCGCATACACCGCCAATTCCAAGAGCGCGCTGTTTATAAGGAATACATTGCGGTAGTCTACGGTCACCCTGAATTAGATGAGGGAAGTATTGAACTTCCCTTAATCTGCGATTGGCCGAACCGACCAAGACAAATGGTCTGCCATGAGAATGGCAAATACGCACTAACAAACTACACCGTCTTAAGCAGAGAAGAAAATAACCGTTCACGGGTCTTACTAAAACCTCTAACGGGAAG
>CAYUKP010000062.1:0-9767 GCA_964445335.1 uncultured Verrucomicrobiales bacterium | reverse complement strand
GATAGATTCTATGAAAAGAGGCTATTTATTATGTTTAGGGATCTTATTGGTTTGGCCTACTATTCTTCGAGCAGACATGCTACAAGACATTGCGAAGACTGAGGCGGCTTTAGCAAAGGAGAATGCAGACCTTAATAGTTGGAAGCAGCAAAACCATAGTGGATATGAGTTTGCGAGGGATAATTTAGGTAAGCCCAGTAGGTTTGGCGTGGAAAACTTTATGGCAGAATCTCAAGGAGTGAGAGATTGGCTTTTGAATTATAGGGCGATTGATAGGAAGCTGTTTCCTGCAAGACCCACATGGAGGGGGACAGCCTCAGCTTTAAGCGCCGAACAAAAAAAGATTGATGCCTATTGGGCTAAACAGCTGGCAGCGGAAAAAAAGAAGAAGCTCCTAAAAATGAAAAAGTTAGGCATCACTCCAAGTGCAGCACCAGCAGTGGCAAAGGCTAAAGAGAAAAAGTTTCGGAGCAAAATTTATGATGAAATGCTTACAAAAACATCTCTGAAGGGGAAGTTAGAAGGTGGAGCTAGGACTAGAAAGTATACTGACGACCGTACACAAAAAGAGATAGAAGCCCAAGAAGCCTACTATCGAGCTCGTTATGGTAGTCGGTAGATAGCCCAACATTGATTGTATATAGACCTCTTATTGAACTGTAGCTACACTTCAAAGAGGGTTATTCATCTTTTTTACCTCGCGTGATGGAGTTGACGGGGTGACGTGCTACGATGTTCCCCTTGACCCCACGCCCCTTGAGGGCGAGATCTCGAAAGCTGTATTGGTGATGAAGGTTTCTAAGTCCAAGGCTTGATTTAAAGTTTATCGATACTGAGTGGTTGGCACTTTCCTCCTCAGTATCAAAGACGGCAAAGTGAAAAATTCTCGTGTATGGCTTTCCTTGAGTTAGAGGGTATTCTCGACCTCTGGTAATCCCTCCGATCTGAAAGCGCTTGCCATAACAGTAACCGTCTCTTCCGTCCCTATAGATGAGGCAAAAGTATTTGGCCTGTTCACGACGATGGATTGCGACATAGATGGGGTTCTTTCCTACAAAGGTTTTTTCTGTTATCTTATCAACTGTAAGAACTCCAGCAGAGTTTATCCAGACAAGGTCGTCAAGGGTAGAGCATTTCTCTAGTTCTTTACCACTCTTCTTAAGAGTGGTAGAATAGCCTGCAAAACCGACTTTAGGGTCTAAATAAAGAGTCTCGGTGGCGAGGGCTACTTGAGACCTTTCGACCTTACCAAAGGTGGTGATTTCAGTTCGCCTAGTTTGAGTTTTACCGAACTTTTTCTTTAAATTTTTGAAATATGAAACGGTGAAAGCAGTGATGTTTTTGAGTCTGCTTTCGGTGAGTTTGATCTCTTTTTCTAGGCTGGCGATGTCTTCACTTGCTTTTTTGACATCGTATTTTGAGATGCGCTTGATCTTGATCTCAGTGAGTTTAGTCAGGTCGTCTTTGGTGACTTTATTTTTTAAATGTTTCTTATAGGGTTCTAGACCTAAGTCAATTGCGTTGAGAACGTCAGACCATGTTTCACATTCTTCAATGCGACGATAGATTTTGTGCTCGATAAACAGGCGTTCAAGAGAGCAAAAATGCCATTTTTGTTCTAACTCCTTGAGCTGGATTTTTAGCTCTAACTGGAGGAGTTTTTTCGTTTGAGCGGTATTGCGCCTTAAGATTTCAGAGACTCCGATGAATTCAGGTTTTCCATCTGTGATAACACATGCGTTTGGTGAGATGGAGACTTCACAGTTAGTGAAAGCATAGAGAGCGTCCTTTGAGGCTTCCATATCAGCTCCTGGAGGTAGCGAAACTTGGATATCTGCGTTTTCAGCTGTAAGGTCGTCAACTTTTGAAATTTTGATTTTACCTTTTTCGTTGGCTGAGACGATAGAGTCTTGGAGAGAGGTCGTTGTTACGCCGAAAGGAACGTTTGTGATACGGAGGATGCGACCCTTTTCGATTTCAATGGATGCTCGAACGCGCACTTTGCCACCTCTCAGGCCATCGCGATAGTCTGAGACATCGGCGCTCCCTCCTGTTTGAAAGTCTGGAACAATCGTAAAGGGTTCTTTTTGGAGAATGGCAATAGATGCATCGATTAACTCATTGAAATTGTGAGGGAGAATCTTACATGCCAAACCGACAGCGATGCCTTCGACCCCTTGAGCTAGGAGGAGGGGGAACTTCATGGGCAGGGTGACAGGTTCTTTATTTCTGCCATCGTATGATACCGTCCATTCTGTGGTTTTTGGGTTAAATGATACTTCTTTTGCGAATGGAGTCAGTCGTGCCTCGATGTATCGCGGAGCGGCTGCTCGGTCTCCAGTGAGAGTGTTTCCCCAGTTCCCTTGTGTGTCGATGAGAAGGTCTTTTTGGCCTAAGCCGATAAAAGCGTCGCCAATCGCTGCATCACCATGAGGGTGGTATTGCATGGTGTGCCCTACAATGTTTGCGACTTTATTATATCGTCCATCGTCTTTTTCCTTAAGGGAATGTAGGATGCGTCGTTGTACGGGTTTTAAACCATCATCTAGGTGTGGAACGGCTCTCTCTAGGATAACATAACTGGCATAATCCAAGAAATAGTCCGAATACATTCCGTCTAGCGAAGAAGGGGCGTTAGTTTCCACGTGGAGACCTTACTGTAAAAATACGAGGGTGCCTAGAAGAAGTTTAAAGAAGAGTGGTGTTTTCATGAGAAGTGCGTATGAGGAGGGAAGAGGACATCAGGGAGAGTGAAGACATTAATAATAGATAACTCAAATAGTAGGACAAAGTTTGCTATAGCAGATCGCGCTGTTTTGACTGAGTGGCGTCATGTTATGGAGACTCGGAACATATCTCAAAAGACCTTACAAGTTGCGCTAGAAGGAGTGGTCTATGAACAGGTTGTTTTATGTTCGGTGGTGCCAGACAAGAGGGATGTAATGAAGCAGTATTTTACGCAGCCATTACACATTATTACGTCTGAGAGCCTTCTAGATATTCGCATTTCATATCCTTATCCAGCTCAGATTGGTGCAGACCGCTTAGCCAATAGTGAAGCGGCCTATAAGAAATATGGGGCACCTTGTGTGGTGATAGATTCAGGAACAGCTGTCACCTTTGATGTAGTAGATGCTGATGGGGCGTATTCGGGAGGGGTGATTGCCCCAGGTTTGGGGTTAATGTGTGATTACTTTGTGGAGAAGACGGCGCTCCTCCCCAAGCTTCAGCCTAGTGAACCTGAGAGTTATATTGGGAAGTCGACTTTAGAAGCGATGAACATTGGTGCTATTGCAGGGTTTAGAGGGCTCATAAGGGAGATTTTAACAGGAATCTCACATGAAATGTCACAATCAGTGAGGGTGATTGCGACAGGTGGAGATGCTGAGCTCCTCTTTCGGGGAATTAATAGGATAGAGGTTGTCGATCAGGATCTGACGCTAGAAGGAATTTTGAGAATAGGACTTTTAAACTTTGATAACATTTTAGATAAATCGTAGGCATATATATGAAACCGGCGTTAGGAATTGATATTGGTGGGACTTCTGTAAAGTTTGGAGTAGTTAAGGATGATAAGATTGTAGGAACGTCTGCTCCGATAAAGACACAACAATATAAATCCCGAGAGGAATTGATCTCTCAAATCGTAAGTACGGTGCAGGAAATACGAGTGGAGTATCCGGATTTGAGTTCTGTGGGAGTAGGGGTTCCTGGTTTTGTGAACTTTGAAACGGGAGTTATTAGCAATTTAACAAATGTGAAGGGTTGGACAAATGTTCCGATGAAAGAGATTTTGGAAGCTCACTTATCCTTACCTGTGATTGTAGATAATGATGCAAATGCCATGGCGTATGCCGAATGGTCATCTGGTGCAGGAGTTGGGACTAAAGATCTTGTAGCTCTCACTTTAGGAACGGGAGTAGGAGCTGGTATTATTGTGAATGAGAAGTTGGTAAGAGGAATGAACTCTGCGGCAGGAGAGTTAGGACAAACTTCTGTCGCATATAACGGGCGTCTAGGGGAGTATGGTAACCCCGGCGCTCTAGAAGATTACATCGGAAATCGTGAGATTATTCAAGAAGCGCTTTCTCTTTATAAGCAACAAGGAATCGAAAAGACTGTTGATGAATTAACACCTGCTGATTTATCTGATTTAGCCAAGATGAATGATGCAGTCTCGTTAGAGTTATGGGATTGGGTGGCAGAGAAGTTGGCGTGCACTTTGATGAATTGTTGCTATTTATTAAATCCTGAAATGATTATCATTGGCGGAGGAATATCTAAGGCGGGGGGGTTGATCTTCAATCCCGTGAGAGAGCGGTTGAATAAATGGTTGCCTTCGCCTTTCGTTGAAGGGTTGAAAATCGTTTCTGCAAAATACGGAAACGAAGCGGGGATTATAGGATGTGCTAAGCAAGCAAGCCTTGTGGCAAGCTAAGAAGAACAATAGCTTGTCTTGGGAAGCCTTGTCTTTTCGTTATGAGGCTTGGACACTTATGCCTATAAAGAAAGTTGTCTCATGCCTTCAAATAAGACAATGCCAGATGCGGTGGCTAGATTTAGTGATCTCACATGGGTAATATCCATAGGGATCGTTCGTAACTTATCAGGATAAGCTGAGAGAAATGACTCAGGTAGGCCTCTTGTTTCCGAGCCAAAGATAAGGTAATCACCTTTGTTATAAGACGCGTTCCAATAAGATGTGTCTGTTTTAGTTGTGAGAAGGTGATATTTTTTGGGGTCTGAAGCGTCTATGAAAGCTTCTAAGCTTTCCCAGACCTTCAAGTCGACATGTTGCCAATAGTCTAACCCGGCTCTTTTGACGGCTTTTTCGTTTAGCTCAAACCCCAGAGGTTTGACTAAGTGGAGTGTAGACCCCGTAGAGAGGCATAGTCGCCCAATGGCTCCTGTGTTGTGTGGGATGTCAGGTGTGACGAGTACGACATTAAACATAATGCTTTATAGAAATAACGGTGTCGTGAGAAAACCAAAAAATGAGTCTATTTTTATTAGAGTTTTAAGAATTCATTATGTAGATGTAATGAAGAATACTCTATCAAAAGTTGCGTGATATTAAGAGAATGTTGACTTTCTGAAAAATTAAAAACAAAAGGCTCAAGAAGATAGTTGCATGGAGAGTTTACAGGGAAACCTTTTGTGTAGACCAAAGGTGATTATTCCTTTAAAAGAACTGTATTAAGGTGAGAGATAAAATTGTGAGAATATGGATAAAGTAGAAGAATACGAAAAGAAGATTAATGGCTTTTATGGAAAGTTGGAGAAGCTTTATAATTCTTTACCTCCAGAGATTCGGAAGCATGTAACGGCTCGAAACCTTGCAATATTAGGGGTTTTGGTCGCTTTCTTATTCATTAAGCCCTTGTTGTTTTCTAAACCTAGGAAGGTGAACCCTCGTAGGCCTCAAGCTAATATTGAGTTTCAAAAACTTTCAGATGTTCACGAAACAATTAATGCGGTTCATATTCCTTTAAAGATCCCTCTTACCAATTTACGAAAGTATCTGAACTCTAAAGCTCCTACTTACATTCCTGTAAATGAGGGGTTGGAGCCTCCCAATATTCCAGAAACGCCCTTGCCCAACCAAACCAGTATGTCATTTATAGGAGATGTGGAACTGGGTACTATTATTCTGGCGCCAAATACGAATTCTTTTCAAACGACTATCCCAATTAAGGGGGAGTTTAAGTCGTTGATTAATTATGAGTTAGATATAGGTATTCCAGGGCTTAATTCTTCTAGTAGATTTCAGACATTTCATTATGCAGGGGATGTAAGCATTAATAGTTATCCTACAGTCTCTCCTGATTGGGAGTTAGAGCCTAATATACGTGCCAGAGTATCATTTGCGGAGGCTTACTTTGATTTTGATCCGATTCTTGATCTACGAAAAGAGGCCACACTTTTTGCGGATGAGGTGATTGAAAAAGAAATTGCAAAAGTCGAAAAACAAATTTTAGACTCTTTTAACTTTAGAAGAGCTCTACAACCTATGTGGAATCTCCTTAGTCACTCGTATATTTTGAGTAGGAAAAATAAGACTTATATATCATTTGATCCAAGTAAAATTTATTACGAGGATACCAAAACTGAAGATGGGATTCTACACCTCGGAGTGAAATTAGTCTACATATGCCGAACATACGTGGATCAGAAACCACCATCGAAAGCTCTGATGAAAATCCCTACCATGATAGATGGAAAAGGGCAGAAGGATTCTTTTGATCTCAAGTTACCTTTTACGATTCAATATAAAGATTTGAATTATAGCCTCACTAAAAAGCACTATATGACCAAATACGAAAGCGATTTGGGCTTGTTAGATCATGATGTGGGAGGTGGTAAGTTTTCAATTCTTGATGTGGAACTTTTTGGAGATGCTAACTTTTCCTACTTTAAGGTAGGCTTCAAATCTAAAAATGCTAGAGGAAAGAAAGTGGCGGGTAATTTATATCTCAGAGCCACTCCTAAGCTACAAAACGGGCATATTAAGTTTACAGACATAAAGTATACGAAGGAGACGCGTTATGCTCTGACAAGGTCTGCAAAATGGTTACTTAATGATGAAGTGTATAAAATGGTAGAAGACTTTTCGTCTTATGATATTTCCGAAGAAGTTTATCTCTTAGAAAACGACCTTAATACCCGCTTAGGCAATGTAGGAGTAAAAGAAGATATAGGGGTAGCATTTCAAGGGCGAGTGAAGGTTCAAAATATTACAAACCTTACTCTGCAAGATAGTTGCTTCTCTTTATTAGCACAAGCGAGTGGAGAGTTAAAAGCCGATACAGATTATTTAAAGGGTGATTTGAGACCCGTTGTAGAGTTGGATTAAAAAGTAAGATCTTTTGTTGACTACTGGAAAGTTTTATGATTTAAGAGTTGGGTAATCTTGGACCTGTGGCTGAGCGGCTGAAAGCGCTCCCCTGCTAAGGGAGTATACCAGTGATGGTATCGAGGGTTCGAATCCCTCCGGGTCCGCCACTTTTCTTTAAGGTTTCTGTTGGTAACAGTAAAATATCACAATTGGTTATGACATACCTTAGAGATTTTTTCTCAAGACGCGGGTGTCTTGCTTCTATTTTGCTTCTTATTTCAGGCATACTTGCATGTTTTTTGTTTAAGATAGAATCCTCTGTAGTAGAGAAGTATTTAATAAGTAACCCAGCATCTTATACCCCTTTTCACAATATACGCCCTTACTTACTAGCTGTGGTATCACTTATGCCTGCGATAGCTGGTATAATCTATACAGGGCTAGGCATTCTTGACAGGTATATCCTACGTAAATTAATGAGAGTATTTACTGTATGTTTGTCGGGTTTTTTTCTTATTTGGCTTTTGCTCGATTTGCAGAATAATTTATCCGATTTTGGATCGTTGAGTGAAAACTTTGTGCTTATATTGAAGTACTACGTAATTCAGGCGCCTTATTTGGTTGTTTTGATGAGTCCCTTTGTTTTACTCTTATCGTGTCTTTTTGTTTTAGGGCAACTGTCCACTCATCGAGAGCTGATTTCAATGATTCAAACAGGGAGGGGGTTGTTGAGAGTCGTTGCACCACTTATTGGCTTTGGGGTGTTTCTCTCTATTACGGTTAGCATATTGAACTTCCATTGGGCAGCATGGGGAGATTCTTATAAAGATGGATTAAAGGATGTGGCAAAGCATGGCTCTGTGACCCGAGCTCGTAATACCATATCGAGTCATGAATCATCTGGTCGATTATGGTTTGTTGGGCTGTTTCCCCAAGATTCTTATGAGGGAGAGGCCTTGAAATATGTTGAGGTTACACTCCCTGGCGCGCAAGATATTCCTAGTCAAAGAATTCGAGCGAGAGAAGCCACTTGGGATAAAAAAACAAAGGAGTGGACTTTAACAGATGTAGAAAGGGTTGTTATCGGTGGTCAGGATATCCCAACGTTTTTACCGTTAGAAAAAAAAGTTATTTTTTCTGATTGGTCAGAAACTCCTGCGCAATTGATATCACCGGAATTAGAGGCTGATTCTTTAGGGCTACCCGAGTTAGAAGATTGGCTCCGAGTGCATAAAGAAAAAAAATGGTTAGATCAGACTGCCTATTTGACACAATGGCATTCGAGGTTTTCTAAGCCTTGGGGGTGTTTAGTTGCGGTTTTATTAGCTGCGCCATTAGGAATAGTGTTTTCTAGACGAGGGGCTTTTGGAGGGATTGTTACAGCATTAATTCTGTGTTTGTTACTCTTCTTTACAAACGAGATATTTTTAGCGATGGGAGAAGGAGGGTACTTGAGCCCTGGGCTAGCGGCCTGGGCTGGGAACGTTATATTTTTAGTAGTAGCTATTTTCTTATTTTACCGTAGAATACAAAACCGTCCAATTTATCAAAGCCTGAGGGCTCTTTTCGCTCTCTGGGGAGGCGCGAGATAGGTATTTAAGATGTCGGTTGAATCTTATCGATCGCTAGTTCTGTTTGCTCTTTCATATGCTTACTAGGCTTAAATTTTACAACAGACTTTGCAGGAATAGGAATTTTTATTTCAGGGCTTTTGGGGTTGTGAGCTAATTTTGCTTTAGTTGTTTTGACCTCAAATGCTCCAAAGTTTCTCATGACAACTGTGTTCCCCTTGGAGAGTTCGTCGACAACTTTGTCCATATAACAATGAAGCATTAGACTCACTTGGTTTTTAGTTAACCCTGTTTCGTCGCAAATGTGTAATATAAGCTCTTTTTTAGTGATTGTTTCAGACATTATAATAAGTTATTTTCACAAAAGTGGTCTTATCTCAAGTAAAAATAAAGATTCGGGTCTGTAGAGCTTTGTTTAGAGGTCTTTTATTTTTGAAATATTGCGAGGGGTTAGCTTTGGTTACGATAAGCGGAAAAGTTTTTAAAGTGCAGTTTGCCTATTGAGTTTAGAGAGCTGGAATCAGAGATATTCTGGATAAATGAATTAACAGCAGGGCCCGCGCCTAAGGGGACTTTCTCCCCCCAAGTCTTTCCTGCATCTTCCATCCAAGAGACAAAGGCATCTCTAGCTAAAATAGAGGCCGCTGCTACTGCTGGATCTGACTCGGCCTTCGTACGTTGCGTAAGGTTAATGTTTATACCCTTTCTGTTGATAGCATTGTCTAGGACTTTAGAATTAGCGAATTTATCAGATAAAGCGTTTGGACAATCAGGACGTTTTTTCTGAAGGTTTTCGATGATAGAGGCGTGTCCCCAAGCTAATAGTAGGTTCAGGTTTGTAAACTGATCATAAAGCCGGTTATATGTCTCGGGGGCGAGTAAAATGATATCCCAATGAAGACCTGGAATGGCTTTGATTTCAGAGGCCAATTTTCCGATTTTTGTTCGCGACTTGATGGCCTTTGAGTCCATGGCGCCTATATCAAGGAGGGTTCTGCTGATAGATGCATCACTGTAGGCTCCAGCGATGACGAGTGGGCCTAGGACATCACCTTTACCACTTTCATCAATGCCAAAGTGCGGCTCAAACCATTCTGGGTTGTGTAGTTCTTCATAACCTAATTCTGCTTGACCTAGAATTTTGGGTTCTAGAGTGAATTTAATAAAGTCTTCAGTGTTGGCCCCTTGAATGAGAACCTTTGGTCCTTTTTCGTAAACCGAGATATTCAGTTTGTTCTTGCGAGCAGCATAATGGGTGTAGGGCTTTGAGATAAATTCGAAACCTTCCTTTTCTAAAATATCTTTGAGAAGGTCGACTTGGTTTATATTGAGCGGTTTCGTATATGTTGTTAAGGCCACAG
>CAYUKP010000061.1:8810-9902 GCA_964445335.1 uncultured Verrucomicrobiales bacterium | reverse complement strand
TGATTGGCAACATGGTATTCCAAGTCGTAAGTCGAATCAGTGGAACGGTGATAGGTTATTGAGACGGAGGAGGGTTTCTTTGACGTTCCGACGGGTCTCTCTAGATTCAAAAATCTCGCGTATAGGGTAGGAGAGCGAGTTGTTATTTCTGACGCTGCAGGACTCGATACACGCTATAGCGAAATTTTTCAGTTCCTGCTTTTTATCCTGTGGGAGATCCCTTACAGCACCCGCAGAATATTATGCAAACATGGCAAGCTATTATCGTTGGTGTGGTGCAGGGACTTGCGGAGTTCTTACCTATTTCCTCATCTGGACACATTGTTCTGACACAATTTCTTCTTGGAATTAAGGAGGAAGGGTCGGGAATTCTCTTTGAGGTGATTCTACATGTAGGCACCTTGTTGAGTGTTGTGTTGTATTTCTGGAGACGCTTGTGGAATATGACACGTTCGTTGTGGACAGCGGATCTGAAGGAGGAGCGTAGTTGGATTTGGATGTTAGCCTTGGCTACCGTGCCCGCAGTGATTTTGGTTTTAACTCCATTGGGGGATTTGTTTGAGAGTGCTTACGAAAACCCCGTGTTGGTTTCGGGGCTTCTTTTGATTACAGGGCTTTTGCTTTTGGCTCCTAAGGTGATCAAGACAAAGGCAAAGCCTTTGAATGGAAAGACGGCATTTTTGATGGGATTAGGGCAAGCTTTTGCGATTCTTCCAGGGATTTCTCGTAGTGGGTCTACCATTACGGCTGGATTGCTGTCTGGAGTAGAACCTAAGAAGACGGCTGAGTTTGCGTTCTTAATGTCATTGCCTGCGATTGCAGGAGCGGTGGTGCAGAAGCGTGACGCCTTTGCCTCTCTGTCCTCGGAGTTATTGGTGCCTTATTTGTCGGGAGCAGTTGCATCCTTCATCACAGGGATCTTAGCAATCTTTCTCGTGATGGATGCGGTGAAGAAAGGGAAGCTTCAATACTTTGCCTACTATTGCTTTACGGCCGGGATTCTCGGGATGATTTACTTTCAATTCATTAACCCTATTGCTTCATGAAACAGTCTACTCGTCAAATGACTCGTCTTATTTTAGTGGTGTTGGC
>CAYUKP010000061.1:4856-8710 GCA_964445335.1 uncultured Verrucomicrobiales bacterium | reverse complement strand
GCCCTTGGTGGGCTCTCATACGAGCAGACGATTAAGGTGGGTAAGAAGGCCAAGACCTTTACAAAGACTCTTCTGAAGAAGCCGTTTAAGGTTTATACTAAAGGAGAGTTGGTTTACCAAGGTCCGAGGCTTTATGCCTTTGTAAAGGTTCAATATAAGGGGGCAGAGCGCTGGTTACATGAGCTCCTAGTGGAGAATGGGCTTGCGAGGATTCATACAAAAGGTGTGACGACTCCCGAGGGGGTAGATTACTATCAACATAAGAAAGCCCTTCAGAAAGTCGAAAGCCAAGCTAAGCGATCGAAAGAAGGGGCTTGGCGCTAAGCGTACTTTTTACGCAATGAGGACTTTACGCTGGTCTCCGTGATGCTCGATTTTAATCCATTGAGCGGTATCAGGGATCAGGTGTGCATAAAGGTCTGCCCATTCGACTACGACCACGGCTTGTTTGTCTAAATAGTCATACCAGCCGAGGTCATGCAGCTCCTCTTCAGCTTTAATCCGGTAGAAGTCAAAGTGGTAGAGAGCGCCCTTGTCTCCGGACACTTCGTTGACGAGGGTAAAGGTAGGGCTAGAGACGCTGAGGTGTGCACCTAAAGTCTGCGCTACTCCCTTTGTGAAGTGGGTCTTGCCTGCTCCGACTTCTCCAATAAGGGCGATTACTAAGGATTGGTTGCTCCATTCTTGACTTATTTCTCGTCCGAGGGCGATCATTTCCTCTTCTGAGTTTATCCATAACTCCTTCATATTGGCTAATGGTATATCTTTCTGAAAGAGTTTGTAGTAGTAAAAAGGTTGAAATAGTACTTGCAGGGGTGTTTTTTTCGTGTTGATGTAACCGACATTTAAAACTAAAGTTCAAATTATGTCTTACGCAGTAATCAAAACCGGCGGCAAACAATACCGCGTTCAACAAGGAGATCAGATTGACGTAGAAAAGCTTGCTCTTGAAGAAGGAGAAGAAACGTCTTTTGATGTGCTTATGGTTGGCGAAGGTAGTAGTGTCAAGGTTGGCGCGCCTTTAGTAGAGGGTGCTACTGTGACAGCAAAAGTAGTATCTCAATTCCGTGGGGAAAAGGGTGTCGCGTTTAAGTTTAAGCGTCGTAAAGGGTACCACAAAACAAAAGGATACCGTCGTCACCTAACAAAATTAGAGATTACCTCTATTGCTGGGTAACCTACAACATTAACTTTAATAGAAAAGCACTCTCATGGCTCATAAGAAAGGACAAGGATCGGTAAAAAACGGACGCGACTCACGTAGTAAGCGTTTAGGTGTTAAGAAATTTGGTGGTGAGAAAGTCATCGCTGGAAACATTCTTATTCGTCAGCGTGGCACAAAGTGGCATCCTGGTGCAAATGTTGGTATCGGGAGAGATCACACTCTCTTCGCTCTTGCTGACGGAAACGTTTACTTCGATAAGGATGGTAGACGTATCAACGTTGCTTTAGCTGAGGCGTAAGGCTCGGACGACATAATTTCTCGTATTACACCTCCTTATTCCAAGGAGGTGTTTTTTTTTAGAGATATGAAGATATTACAAACCGTTCTCTTAATAGCCTTTAGTGCGGCTGTAGGATACTTTATTGGGGTTACGAGAGGTTTTCAAGGGGAGCAGGCAGCAAAAGATAAGCCACAAAGCCCACAGGCAAAGGTTCAACCTGTAAAAAAACCTAACGTAAGGCAATCCCAAAACCTTAATCGCCCGAACATCAGAACTGATCAAAGGTGGTATTTGAGACAACCTCAAAGCAATCCAAACCCTGTCAACCAGAAGCCTATTAAAACGAGGGTGACGCATCCTAAGCCTATGTATCCTAAGCCCATTAAGGTGAAGCCTAATCGCATACCCTTTAACGTCGTTATTAAGGAAGCAACAACGCATGAGGTCTATCCTTATGCGTTGTCTTGTGTGGCGGACCAAGAGGTTCGAAAGTATATTTCTCAGGCGGCGAATAAGGCGTTATCTGAATTAAATAAGGCAGAATCGCCCGTGCGTAATCTAAGGAGAATTAATGAGGCGTCTCGTTACTTTGAAGACGCTCTATTGGAATACCTCAACGTCCCTGATGAATTGAGTTGTAAGGTTCCACTGAACACAAAAGGACATATGCAACGTAGTGGGTACCCTGACCTTCATATTACACATCTTACGACAGGTAAACATTACTATTTAGACCCCAAGCTTTATGAGCATTCCTCAAAGGGGTCTTCTCTGCGAACGTTTTATTACTCGCCAGTTACAAAGAAGGGAAAAATTCATTATGATGCGGTTCACTTTGTCTTAGGTATTAGTCATGACGGTAACGACGGTGATTGGCGCTTTCTTGACTGGCAATTGGTGGACCTTTATAACGTAGATTTGAAGTTAAAGGTCGAATACAATGCTTCAAATAAGCAGCTGTATTCTGAGAAAGCTATCGTGAGTTGCTCAGCTTAGAAGCCCTTGGTTTTGAGGAACTCTGCTACCTCCATAAAGAATTCGTCTTCTGTTTGATCTGGGGAATATAAAAGGCCTAAATGATTAAACATATCACTGTCTTGAGTAAGGACAGGCTTTGTATAGTTTGGAGCTTGTGGCATGGACATTGTTTCAGGGTAATGATACCTTAAGGCGCCTGTTTGAGGGTTTTGTGAGACTTTTACATCGGGGTGATCTCCAAAGTCCTGTAGAGCTTGATTATACCTCATAATCTCCGCGTTATATAACTCTACGAGCATATTGTAATCGTTGCGGCGTTGCACTTGGTATTTGCGTGCCTCAAGGTAGCGCATCAAGCGCTTCCCATACTCCGCTTGAGGGCTTTCTAAGAGGTAATAAACAAGAAGGAACGCTTTATGGTATTGCCAGCGGACTTCGTCTTGGTCTAGATCTACATCTCCTCGGGTCATTCCTCCTCGTTGCCATTTATCATAGTCCATTCGGAAGACGGATTTGAGACCTGTTACGGTATGGGCCATGGAGGTAGTATATTGGGATTTTGTATGATTTAGGTGATATTCTTTGGCCTTTTGATCAAAGGCTGAAGCTTGGATAGAGCCGTCTGTAATGGGAAACATTTCAAAGTATTTTGCGATTCCTTCGGCGACCCAAGGTGGGACGAGGTTGATATAGTCGTCCATCAATTGGTGTGTCAATTCATGGGAGAGCACATTAATGGAAACATTATCAGACGTTATGCCTTCATTAATTCGCATGGCTTCAGCGTAAGTAATTACGAGTTGATGTTCTGATAAGTAAACACCTTGAGAGCCAATCAGTCCACCTGCTTGGTAATAACTGGCTTTATTTTCCGCGATTGAGATATGAAATTTATCTTTGTTAGGTGTCGCCGCAATACCCCAAGGACTATATTGCATAAATGTATAAAATGTCTCTAATTGGTCGAAGATTTTCTCCCATGTTTTTCGAGAGAGCCCCATTTCACTATAGACTCTAAAGTGTTCACTCTCATATGCATTTAGCGTTAATGAAGGGCGATAGTGCTTTTCCCAAGAGCCAATGGCGAGGTCTTGCTTCCAATTTCTTGGAGAGTATGAGGAGAGTGGCCAACCGTGATTTTTAAGGTATGTTTGATCTGAAGGGGTGAGCCAAGCAATGGGCATCATGGTGAGCGTGGAGGTATTTTCTCTGAGAAGGGCTGCAAATTCATCCTCTGTCCCAATATAGGCTCCCTTTATCACCTCATCTGAGAGAGTGTTCCATAACCGGTATCTACCAAAGTCGTCAGCATGTACAACACTACACTGTAAATATAATAAAAAAATTAAGACAATACGGGTCACTTAGTTAGTGTAATCGCTCTGACGAAATAGGACAAAGAAAAATTACTCAAAATTAATATTCTCATAG
>CAYUKP010000061.1:0-4756 GCA_964445335.1 uncultured Verrucomicrobiales bacterium | reverse complement strand
ATCGCTCTGACGAAATAGGACAAAGAAAAATTACTCAAAATTAATATTCTCATAGGGGTGTTTCCTTAGAATATAATTAACGTTATTAACAAACACGGGCTTTGTTATTAATGGTGTATTTGTTGAATTGTTAAGTTTTTTTATTTTGTTTTGTTTTTATATGTTTAATTTTGCATCTAATATGAAAAAGCAAGTCACAAGGGTATCGATAAAGCAATCATCAAAAGTAGCAGCTATTCTTTATTTTATATTTGGATTTATTTATACCTTGATAGGGATACCTGTTCTGTTTATAGGGGGGGAGGAGGCGATAATTATGGGAGTAATTTATCTATGTATGCCCGTGATTATGGGGATTTTTGGTTTCATAGGTTTTGCTTTTTTCGCATTTATCTATAATAAGATTGCAGCGAAGGTTGGAGGCTTTGAGTTTGAAACAAGTCAGGCTGAATGAGAGTCTTTTTGAGAGCTAATCTCTAGTGGCTCTATTGGAGCGTGAATATCACTGCTTATCATGAGCCCTCTAATTAAAATAAGAGGCTGTTTCTATCGTTTCTGAGTCTTTAGTTTACAGGTTGGGGAGACAAGATATTGAGCTCGTATCGTGACATTAGGATGAGTATAACACGAATCAATGGAGCCTTGATAGAGATGTTCTTCAGGAGTGTTCGATAAACTATGCTTGTTACGCTACGCAAATTTTGAATAATAAGGGGCACACCATGAGGTGTTTAAGAGGTGATTATCCCTTGTCGTTCTATTGCAAATGCGTGCCGTATCTAGATTTATTATACGTTCCATCTATCGGATCTACTTAGAGATCGGGTGGCGTCCATCTTTGTTTGAGGCGGTTAGGCTTTGGCGTTTAGCTGATATTTTGTATATAGGCCCGTTTGGACCAAGAGCTGTTTTATATCCCGAGTATGAAGTGTTTAGGCGCCTTTGTGATTTAGAGGATGTAAGTGATGTGGAGGTCTTGAAGCTCTTGCAGTCTCCCTCAGTGGTAGTAGTCGGGTATGCATTTGAGATATTAATTTATCGAGATAGCGATTTGGTAGAGAAATCTCTGGAGATTGTGAAAGAGCGTCGAGACGAAGTTGTATTAGGAGTTGGATGTATGACAACCACCGTCCCGCTTGGAGAGTTTGTGGCCGATAGGATATATCAATATAAGCATGTTAAGACGTAAAGGTGACGAAGGAGTAAAGGACCGTGGAGGGTATGAAACGAGAGTTTAAGGTTGGAGTTTGAAGTTATGGAAAGGTCGTTAGTCATTGTTGATTTGGAAGCTACTTGTTGTAATCAAGGCACCGTGCCGAGGCACGAGATGGAAATTATAGAGATAGGAGCTGTAGAGGTAGAACCCAGAACTGGTGAAATACGGTCTGAATATCAATCGTTTGTAAGGCCTGTGCGCCATCCAACGTTAACCTCTTTTTGCTTAGATTTGACGTCGATCTCGCAAGAGGATGTTGAGTCAGCAATGACTTTTCCTGATGTTATGTCGGACGTTCGCTCATGGCTTACAGAGATATCGCTTTACGATTTTTGTTCTTGGGGAATATACGATCGTAATCAATTTGAGCAAGATTGTAGGTATCATAAGGTGGGGTACCCATTTATTGGGATACATCGTAATCTAAAGGTGGAGTTCTCTGAGGCAATAGGCGTGCCCAAGAAGTTTGGGGTGGGAGGTGCCTTACAGAAGCTAGGAATGTCGTTTGACGGGACACCTCATAGAGGAATTGATGATGCCAGAAATATTGCGAAAATATATGCTCAAGTCATTGCTCCAAAACTGAGCAGATAAGCGTATATCACCTTGGTCTTTTGGTGGCGTGGTCTACCCTTGTAAGTTGATTAGAGAGATGTTAGATATTTATGGTGAATTGTTTTCTAGTCTCACTTCTATTACTTTCTCAAATTGCATATTCGGAGGGGCGGCTTGAGCATTGGTTAGGCACTTGGAAGGTAGATACAAATGAAGTGAAAGCGCATATTCGAGGAGTAGATCAAGAGGGCGTGTATGTCATACCTGATCATATTATTCCAACGTCTTATACAGTAAAAGAGCAAGGAAACGGTAATCTTCTATTGTTGATGAAAACAGAGTCTGGAGTAACACAAAATATGAAGATTTTATTAGCTTCTCCAAGTGAATTGATCTTTACATATGACTTTGTTGATACAGAACAGAAGGTTTCGAGGTCAGCGGATAAACCTTACCTGTTTCCTGAATTGTTTCGATGTGCATTTCGTAATCGTATTCTGGAATGTATCGTCTTTACCGATAAGGTGCGATACCGGTGCCTTGCTTATAGAGGGTGAGGGTAGGAGTAAGTGATTCTTTCTTTATCGTTTAATTCCTTCGACTTTAGTTGTGAAGTATAGAGGTTTTATTTTTATCTTTTGGGTTTATGGTCTCTCTTGGTAGAAGGATTCATTAATGAAGAATACAGCACTCATAACAGGAGCTTCTAGTGGCATCGGACGTGAACTAGCAAGGATCCACGCAGAACGCGGAGGTGATTTGGTTTTGGTAGCGAGGAGAGAGAAAGCATTAAATGAGTTAAAATCTAAACTTGAACAGAAACATTCTATACAGGTTTTGGTGATTGTTAAAGATCTTACTACACCCACGGCTGCGAGAGAAGTTTATGAGGCGATTAAAGCAGAGGGTATCCAGGTGGATTACCTTATAAATAATGCGGGGTTTGGAGGGCAAGGGACATTTCATGAGAGGGATTGGAATACGGAGCTTGCGATGATTCAACTGAACATTGTTGCGTTGACAGAGTTATGTCATTTACTGATTCCTGAGTTTGTCGAACGTAAGAGTGGTCGCATTCTTAATGTTTCCTCTACGGCAAGTTTCCCACCAGGTGGCCCTTTACAGTCTGTGTATTATGCCACGAAGCATTACGTAACCGCCTTTAGTCATGGGATTGCACAGGAGCTGAAAGGGGCAAATGTTACCGTGACGACTCTGATGCCTGGAGCAACTGAAACAGAGTTTGCCAAGACTTCGGGAATGGAGAAGACTGTGTTGTTTTCCAAAACAGCTTCATCACTTCCTGTGGCACAAGACGGGTATGATGCGATGTTGAAGGGGCAATTAGAAGTCGTGACAGGGTTGCCTCTCTCGTTGAGGTTTTTGATGCCTATCATGAAGTTTCTGCCGAAGACATTGATTCTGAAGGAGATTCATAGGATACAAAAAGTACGTCAATAGAAGGAGGGTTTGTCTTGCTATAAAAGTAACCATGTGTAGGGTTTGGGTATGTCTGAAGATCCTGAATATTATGGAATATCTCAAGTAGCTGATATTTGTGGCGTCTCAAAGGAGACCGTAAGAAGGTGGGACAAATCAGGCAAATTAAAGCCTCTCAGAGATGAGAATTCCTCTTACAGGGTCTATCCTAGGCAGACATTACTACAGTTTGAGCCCGCCCGAGCGTTTTTTGAGAGAGAGTCGCCCTCCGAGCAGTCTTATACTCCAGTTAAACCTTATTCCTTGATTGAGCTTTTTGCGGGGGCTGGAGGTTTGGCTTTAGGTCTAGAGAGGTGTGGGTTTAAGAGTCAGCTCTTAAATGAAATAGATAAGGATGCGTGCGCAACTCTGAGAAAGAATAGGCCAGATTGGAATGTTGTGGAAGGGTCAATACATCATTTGTGCTTCAAAGAGTATCAAGGTGTAATTGATTTGGTGACGGGAGGGTTCCCTTGCCAAGCTTTCAGTTACGCTGGTAAGAAATTGGGGTTTGAGGATACACGTGGAACATTGTTTTTTGAATTCGCACGGTGTCTTCAAGAGGTGAAGCCAAAGGTTTTTATGGCCGAAAATGTGCGAGGATTACAACGACATGATGGAGGTAGAACCCTGGCTACTATGCTTAGGCTTTTAGGAGAGCTAGGGTATAAGGTTTATGAACCTCAAGTCATTAAGGCAATCTATCATAAAGTCCCTCAAAAGCGTGAGCGCTTAATTATAATGGGAGTTAGAGAGGACTTGGCTGACAAAGCAGTCTTTGAGTGGCCTACGCCTTCGGGGAAAATTTATAACTTACGAGATGCTTTGAAGAAAGGGGAGCTCTTTGATTGTGATGTGCCTGACTCGGTGGGGCAAGAATATCCAGAAAGTAAAAAAGAGGTGATGAAGCTAGTTCCTCCGGGTGGATATTGGCGTGACCTTCCTTTAGAGATACAAAAGAGCTTTATGAAAAAAAGCTTTTACTTAGGAGGTGGTAAAACGGGGATGGCACGTCGTATTAGTTGGGATGAACCCTCTCTTACATTGACAACATCCCCCGCTCAAAAGCAAACGGAGCGTTGTCATCCTGAGGAAACGAGGCCTTTTACTACACGTGAGTATGCGCGTATTCAGACGTTTCCTGATGATTGGGAATTTGCAGGAGCTAAGACTTCTATTTATAGGCAAATTGGGAATGCCGTTCCAGTGAACCTAGGATACGCTTTAGGTCAGAGCCTTGTAAGATTTTTAAACAAGCTTACGACAGCCTCAGAGACGCCCTGATTGCCTGAATTGATGCTGCATAAGAGAGGTTTTTTGTTGTTGGTTCCTTGAGCGGGCCGACATGTTTTGTTAGAAGGCTTTGCATCAGTTCGAACACCCATTGAATAGCATCGTCCTCGCCTCCACTGACAATTTTATAGAAAGATTCACCATCAATAAGGGTTATGTCGTCTCTTGAAGGGGAGTTTTTGGCTTTCTTCTTACTACTATCTGAAGGTGTAA
>CAYUKP010000060.1:4886-9915 GCA_964445335.1 uncultured Verrucomicrobiales bacterium | reverse complement strand
CACCATCGTTATCAAGCCCGTCCTGACAGGTCTGCTCTGTGTTCTCTTCGTTTAATATCGTAATGATGACATTCGATTCTGAGCAAATTGATGAAAATTCTTCCAAACAAATGCTATAGGTTACTGTATAAGTTCCTGTTGTAGCACTTTCTGGAACGGTAAAGGTGCCGTCAGAATTAAATGTGATACCAGTGAGACCTCCGTCACTGACAACTGTAGGTGTTGTTACATTGTCGTCAGTTGCTGAATCTCCGTTAGCTGTATCATTACCTAAAATGGATGGGAGTGAGGAATCACCCGCGAACACAGGCATTGTAGAGTAGTCATCATCTGCAGTTTCAATGGATTGACAAACCTCAAGGCTTGCACAATCTGTGTCGGCACAGTCGATCGCGCCATCTCCGTCATTATCAATGCCGTCCTGACAGGTGAGATCTGTGTTCTCAGCGTTTAATACTTGAATAATAACGTCTGATTCTGAGCAAGTCGATGTCAGGATTTCTAAACAAATGCTATAGGTTACGGTATAAGTTCCTGTTGTAGCACTTGTTGGTACAGTGAATGTTCCGTCAGAATTAAATGTGATACCTGTGAGTCCACCATCGCTGACAACTGTAGGTGTGGTTACATTATCGTCAGTAGCTTGCGCTCCGTTAGCTGTATCATTGCCTAAAATTGATGGGAGTGATGAGTCGCCAGCTGCAACTGGTGTAGCGGTGTAGTCATCATTAGAAGTCTCAATGGATTGACAAATTCCAGAGCTTTCACAGTCATCATCTGCACAGTCAATTGCTCCATCTCCATCATTATCGATACCGTCAGTACAAAGCTCAGGACAGTTACCTAATCTGAAGCATTCGTCATCAGCACAGTCTACAAGGCCATCTCCGTCGTTATCGATACCATCAGTACACGTAGGTTGTGTATTCTCAGGAATACAAAAGTCTACTGGTGAAACAGGGAAGTCTACACATATATATTCAGTTCTATCAAGTTCAGTTCCGTCACCAAATGCGCCACCGTCATTGTGACCAACATTACAAATAACGGCCTCGCCTGATGTTACGTCATATCGAAGGTACGGAGTGATGTGAGACCCAACAGAAAGGATATTTATTTCGGAATTGTCTCCACTCATTAAAAGAGGAGATCTGATTTCGGCATCTTCTGCTGCAATATTAGACAGGGAGTAATACTGGTTACGCCCCATTCCATAAGCTTTCAAATCAGATCCAATAAAAACAGCTCCATCCGTACAAGGCTTATAGGAACTATCGAAATCATTATTGGCATCAATGTATCGTGCGCCAGTCACTCCTGGAATCGTCATCCAGTTTAAAATTTCATCATCGTCTGAGCCAACCCCAAGCTCTCCATACTCATTGTGTCCTAGTACGTGAATTTGACCATCACCGTCTAACACATAGAATGACCCTTGCCCACCAAGAGCGACCTGAACAAAGCCACCACTTAAAGAGGGGCTTGCAATTTCCGTGAGGGAAGTTGTGGAAATATCTGACGCACCATCACCCATATAGGTAGAGTTACCCATAGCATAGAATTTTCCATCGCTTCCGTATACGAAGATTGCTTCGAATGCGATTCTGGAATCTACAGCGGTAACTCCTGCTGGTAAATCTAACTTTACAAAAACTTCTTCCGTTGTAAGCCCAAAGTGTGAAGCTTCATCACAGGCTACATATAAATCACCAGAGGTCGTTTTAAGCAATAATGCGTAGGAAGTTGCCTCCAAAGCTAGAACGTCACTTGGAGCAATTCCACTTGGTAGTGTGAGAGGAACCTTTTGGAAGGTTGCATCAACATCAAAAACAACTTGCCCATAATTTATGGACTCATTGGCGGCACCTTGCCCAACAGAATAAAAACTACCGTCATCAAAAAGGAAATACGCTCTTCCCCATGAACTTAAAGCACCGTGTATTACATTAGCCCCAGTAGGCCAGGCAGTCAGAGAACCGTATAGATCATTAATATCTTCGTAAATCAATTGGTCATTCCCCTCGCCATCTAAACCTTCACCAGCAATGAGCCAAGTTCCGTTTACTCTCATCAAAATACCATGGTGAGCTGTTTGCAGAATAGATGGTGAATATCCGTTAAGGTTAGCGTCGGGAACGCAATCCTGAGCGGAAGATGATAGCTGTAAGGAGTAAGTTATTAAAAATGTAATAAAAGCTATGAAGGATTTCATTACATTTTTGCTCTTACCCCAACAACTAGACTTACTAAGTTGTTGAGTGATGTATTTCATATTGGTTTGGGTTTTTTGTGTATCTTATTGTTGATGCGTAAAAAAATGAACCGCTGTTACAAAAGCTCAAATTTTTAATTTTACGTAAAAACTATTTTGATGTAATCATGGGTAAAAAGTATACATAATTCAAGTAAATTCTAAATATAGAGTTTCTTTTTGGTTTTTTTATGTAGTGAGTTGGGGTGGTGGTTGTCAAGGTGTGTGAACACTTTTGGGTGTTTCGTGGAGATTAATAATATCACTTAGTGAATGGGGGGGGCAGCTCTTTAGGGGGTGATTTTATTTCCTATCAACCGGGGTTTTAGATGGTATAAGGTGATTATTTGAACTTTTTTCTGACCTCGTAAAAATAAAAAAGACACAGCTTTTAAAGGCTGTGTCTTTTTTGTTCGCACTGGCGGAGGAGGAGGGATTCGAACCCTCGATACGCTTTCACGTATGCCGGTTTTCAAGACCGGTGCATTCAACCGCTCTGCCACTCCTCCGCATTGCGATGCACACATATTAATCATACATTTTTTGAGAAGGCAAGAGAAAACTGTTAAAAAGTTTCAAAAAAATAAAGGATTAGAAAGGAGTCTTTACTTAGAGAGGTTTTACTATGATTTTTCAGAAGGTGAAGGGCGTTTTCTGATCCAGAGGCCTGATAGACCGGCCATGGCGAGGAATAGCGAGGTATTAGGCTCAGGAGTACTCATGGGGCTTGTGTTTCCAGAGCGATCCGCGCGGATAACCTCGGTGCCAGTATCGGTTTCTCGGTCAAACTTGTCGTTCTTTTTCTCGGCTTCATCTAGCTGTCTATGTTGAAACTGGTTCACAAGAACAATCATGGAAGAATACGGGGTGACGATATGATGCGTTTGGGCGAGAGTGTGTAGGGTGTCGAGAGGTATATTGGGGCTCTGCGACAGCTTGTTGATTAGGAGTTTGGCAGCAATAGAGTAGGGCTGATCTGTTGGAGGTTTGGTAGATGTTTGCGTGTTTGGTGAGTAGTCCCAAGCGAGATCGGCTAACAGGGGGAGCTCTGAGGGAGCGAGTCCAATGCCTCCTCCTGAGCTGCTAATGGCATCTTGGACGCTGTCTGTGTAGGCTGGGGCGAGTTTACCTCCGAGGTGCAGGATGTTGAGGACTCCGTCTGTTGTGCCCCATGGGCGGGTCAGCTTGGCGTCTGAGCTTATGTCGTATCCTCCTTCATCTGTGATAAGGATCAGGTGATCGTAAGCTTCTCTGCCGTCTCTGGAGAGGTATTGATTGAGGATGTGAGAGAGTTCGCATCGGCTCAGAAAGGTGGCATCAGAAGCTGAATCTAATGAGCGTAGGGCTTCTTGGGTAGGTGAAGCGAGGTAAAGGTCTAATTGACCGAAGTTTTGGGTGAGGAGCTCTTGAAGGTTGTCTGCTAGGGTTGCTTGGTGTGCGCGCATACTATAGGAGCCGTCTATGATCAGGCAGACCTTGGGAGAGGGGGGATGTGTAACGGGTTGCTTAGATAGGCTCTTGCCCTCTAGCGAAAGGGACTCGATAGTAGTAGTTGGATGAGAACCTTTGGCATAGGGAGGGAGCCAGTTGGAGGGGCTCCAGAGGGCGGTTTCGAGAGTGCTCGTGCGAGTGAGGTCTGGAGCAAACTCCGTATTACGCTTTTCTAGAAGGGTGGGTAGTGGGATGAGATTGTGGTCTTTGAGAACTTGTAGATCCATCCATAGGTAGAGAGGGGAGCTTGTGACCTTGGTGCGCCCCCAATCACGTTGCTTACTGGGGATTGGGAAGACGCGCAGGCGGTATTGTTGTGGGCCGACTTGCTCTAGAAGGGCTGGATCTACACGTCTTACCTTCTGAGCCTTGTAGACTGATTGAGCGGCTCCCCGGGGGGAGACACGGTATTTAAAGGCGTCGGTCTTATTGGGAGTATTGCCAAGGTAGAGTCCATTGATGGTGGCCTCTTTGGGGAGGCTAAAGTAGTAGAAGAGTTCTTGAGGAGTGAAGGTGTTGTTGCGGTAGGTTTCAAATAGCTCAACCTCAGCCCACGTGTCATGATCTTTGATAGTGAGGGCTTGTTCTGTTACGGAGACGCGTTTGTCCTCTAGATCAAGGAGTCCGGCTTCGGTTTCACTACGTTCGTGGTAAGCCTCCATCGCTTTTTTGATTTTCTCACGTTCGGCCTTTTGGATAGCGGTATCAAAGATGTTTTGGTAGGCTTGTTTGGCATCTGCCACGTCTTCTAGGCCGCCTCGATAGATAAAGGGTGACGCAAGGTAAGAAAAGGAGTGAGTCCAAATAGTTCCCAGCAATGTATCGTTAGGTTTCTTAGAAGACTCAGGATCACTATTAAAGGGGTTGCATTTGTGATGGAACGGATACCGATAGGGGTGAAGATATGCTTCAGTGAGGGTGTGGCGGATTTTGTCTAAATCGGCATCTGAGGATGTGGATAGTGATGCGATGATGGGGCCTCCTTTTGAGAGGTCTTTGAGGTTATAGGGTGGTGTGTCATGGGTGGAAAGGAGGTGTAATCCAAGAGATATTAGAATGGCAAATGTGAGTGATCCTGATGCGTATAGGGAGCGGTTTGGGATTTGCGTGAGCCACTTGCGCCAGGTTTTAAGGGTGATGGTGCAAAAAACGACAGGAGTAATAAGGAGGGCAGATATCAAAAATAAGAAGAAGATGCCAAAAATAGTGAAGATGCAGAATAAGCTGATTCTAGACCAGAGGTCGGCGAAGCTGTCTGTCTCTATATTCCATATCGTCATATCCCAT
>CAYUKP010000060.1:0-4786 GCA_964445335.1 uncultured Verrucomicrobiales bacterium | reverse complement strand
CATCTGGTGAAGGAGATAAGTACTGAAATGACAAAAAGCCATCCCAGAATCCCAGCTGTGAGGCCAATCCATAGCATAATGCTCTGTGCGAGGGTTTCCCATGCCTTAGGGCTTTGGTTTTGAACCTTATAGAAGAGTTTGTAGCCAATGTAGATGATTGCCAGTAGGCAGCAACCTAAAGAGATTGAGGCTGATAAGGGTGGTTGTTTGAGGATGATTGCACGAAACCAGAAAAGTAACATTAAGGGCATTTCTATTCCATAGAAGTAAGAGAAAAGTATTTTGGGCTTTTTTAAGTTTTTGCGACCTATTGCGATAGAGGCTAAAGGGATCACGCAGAGCGTTATGATGCTCAGGTAGATGTCTGGAGGCATTTCTCCTGAGATAGTGCTCAAGGTGCATTCTATTATCAGAGGCGCTAGATTCACTAAAACCAAGGCGCAGAATAAAATGTTCCAACCCCAAAAGTGAATAGAGTATAAAGAAAGAGTGTATTCCTTGATGTATTCGCTTTTGGATTGGTGTGAGGTGTCTGGAGCGTTGAGACGGGGAGATACCATAAGTGGATGTTATGAGAAAAAAGCGTAATTGTATACGTTAAAAGGAACGATGTTTTTTTGAATATATTGTGATTTTGGAGTGTGTTTTCTATCGATTTGAATGGGGGGATTGCCTGTCTTCAAGATGGTAAATGTCTGAGTCGCTTGCCCTTTAATGTGTACGAGGCATTTTCTAGTATCGCGTACATTATTATGCCGAACGAGTAGGGAGGATACAAAAGAGGTTTACAAGTCCAAGAATAACTATGCTGGGTTTGATATTCTAAGCTTTATGAAGTGCTAGAGAGCGGGTGAACTATTTGTTCTGAGGGGGGCTCTTGGAGAGATAAAAAAACTCTTAATATACGAAATATATTAAGAGTGAAAGATGTTTATTTACGCTTCGCTAGTATCTTCAGTAGCTTCGTCGTCATCAAAGATATCGTCTTCTTCGTCATCATCATCTACAAGGTCCCCTTTGATGATCTTGAATTTACGTTTTTGTTGATCTGAAGGCAATGGGGAGAGAAGCATTCTCGCGCCACGTCCTGCAATCTTGGGCTGTTGATCGCAATTGGACATTCCTTCGAGATCGGCTTTGATGCGGTTGAGCATGTCAATCCCGAGGTATTTGTGAGCGTTTTCACGGCCTCTAAACATGAGAGCGATTTGAACCTTATGTCCAGCTGCTAAGAAGTTCTCAGCTCTTCCGCATTTGATGTTGTAGTCGTGATCATCGGTTCCGATACGGAATTTTACTTCCTTGAGACGAGTAACAGCCTTGGCACTCGTCTTTTTGAGTTTTGATTGTTCGTATTTGAACTTTCCGTAATCAACGATTTTGCATACAGGAGGGTCAGCCTTGGCTGCGATCTCTACAAGGTCTAGGCCTCGCGATTTGGCGAGGTCGATTGCCTCTCTCGTATTCATGATTCCGAGTTGGTCTCCATTAGGACCTACGACGCGGATTTTTTTTGCACGAATACGTTCATTCACGGGAGTCATATCCCGTCTTCTATTGGGTCTTTTTTTTGGCTTAGGAATGGCTTTGTAAGTTAGGGTTACAAGGATCAAGTAATCCTTGCAAAGGGGATACACGAATTCTTAGGAATTTGCAACAAAACAAAGGGCTGATGTAGTAAAAATATTGTCTTAGCCCTTTGAATAGAGTTTTATTTTCAGAGGAGTTATTTCATAATGTCTCTATGTTAAAGTATTTGATCAGTTTTATTTTACTCGTGGGAGTTGTGCAGGGTCAGGAGGCTCTTATTCCGCAAGCTATTTCTACTCCAACCCTTCCTGGGGTAGAGTTGGCTGCCCCGTTGACAGAGATGATTGGTGCGCCGATACATCCTTTGATAACGTATAGTGGGGTGGCGGCTTATCGTTATTATACGACCGATGCTGCGCAGAGGGCAACCTTACCATGGTATAGCCAGCCTAAAGCGTTTTTTGGTATATTTGCGATGCTGGCCATATGTTGGTCGGCGAAGTCGGTACCGTTCCTAGCGAATTTTGTGAGTCCGATTCAAGGGGTAATTGATAATTTGGCTCGAATGGCTTTATTGCCTCTGACTGTATCAGGGTTTGCGTCGGCGGTGGCTTCTTCTGCGGAGGGTTTGGGTTTTGCTGGAATGAAGGTTCCGCTACCGTTAGCTTCAGGTGTGTTTTCTGAAATGGCGTTTGTTGCTCTAACGCAACCGTTAATTTATTATGTAGCTTTAGTTTTTGGAGGAGCAGTTTTTCTTCTTTTATGGGTGGTGACTTTGTTCTCTGACGTGGTGGTGTATACGGTAGACCCAGGAGGCTTATTGGATTTGCTCTATGAGTTAGGAAAAGTTGTTGTTCTTGTAGTGACCTTTCTGCTTAGCATTTTTATTCCTGTATTTTGTTTGGTTTTACTAGGGAGTTATATTATGGGGGCTGGATTTGCCTTTCCAAAGCTGTCGGCAAGGTTCAAGCGTTTGAAGCAGAAGGTGCCATCAGATACGTTAATGAATAGTTAGGAGTAGGCGTTTGATTCCTCGGAAGACAAGGTTATTGTCTGGAGTGTTTTCTATGATACGTAACGTTGGGAAGCGCCCTTGAAGAGTGTTCAAGAAGACTTTGAGTTGGATGCGAGCAAGGTGGGTGCCTAAGCAGAAGTGCTCTCCAGCACCGAAGGCGAGGTGCGGGTTTGGGCGTCGTGAGAGGTTAAGTGTCTGAGGATTAGCAAATACGGATTCATCACGGTTTGCTGAGACTAAGGCTAGCCAGAGCGCTTGACCCTTCAGTAAGCGGTGCCCTGCGATTGTTACGTCATCGATTAGGATGCGACGTGTGATTTGGGCTGGAGAGTGATAACGAAAGAACTCTTCAATCGCTACGGCTGTTATAGGAGAATCTTCGGTTGTTATTAAAGATCGTAAAGACGGGCAGCTGAGCAAAGATGCTAGGCTACTACTCAGGCTATGGTTGGTAGTGAGATGTCCAGCTGAGAGTAGCATGACGGTGGTAGAGATTAGATCTTCGGAGGATTTAAATCCTCCTAACATGTGAGGGCATTGAGCAATTTCTCCTAAGAAGCTATTACTAAATTCATGAGCATGATGTATCCACCGGCCTTTCTTAAGCTCGTCAGTCATATAGGATTGAAAATCCAGATAAGCGTGCCCTGCTTGTTGAAGGCTATGTTTGGGGCCGAGAGGGTCTAAACCGTCTGCGACTTTTTGAGTCAAAGAGGCGAGCTTGAGGTGGTCTTGGTCGGGCATGCCAACTACCTTGCAAATGACTTTAGAGACAAAAGGGATGGATACTTCTGAAACAAAATCCACCGACTCATGTTTTGTGAGTAGGTTAGCCATTTCATCAATAGCGTGAGTGGAGAGATCCTTAATGATGGGTTCATATTTCTTGATGAGGCTAGCTTTGAATGAAGGGCGTGCTGGGGCTTTAAGGGTCTCATGACGAGGGGGGTTTGCAAACAGCATGAGTCCTTGGCGCATTTGCAAGTAGGCTTGCATTGGGTGGTCTGAAGCAAGAGATTCTGGAGGTGTTTGAGCCAGTGCAACTGAAGGGTGCTTGAGTAGTAGTTCGCAAGCATTGTGTGTGGTGACAGCATAGGCATTGAGACCTTTTACTTTGATGATGGGTGAGTATTGGCGTAGCTTCGTATATTGCTCATGTGGAGCGTGGCGAAAGGCTGGATCTCTAAAGTCTATCTCCCTCATTACAATGGATAGGTAAGCTGATGAAGAGTGTGGACGCAAGATTCAAGAGATGACTTTTTCATGCTTTCTCCTTGGTCTTCTGGATGTACTGTATTAGACTGGCTATTTATATGAAAAATTTGTTTTTAGTGAGCCTGTATTGCTTTATGTCCCTGTTTTTATTGGTGGGATGCGTGGGTTCTAGTGGAGTAAATCCAGATGCGCGTCCTCCTAAAAAGGGCCCAGCAAGCGTGGAGGATTATAATATTTTTCTTAACCAGAGTTTGATGATTCCTCCTGGGAAACATGCACGACACCTGAACAGAATGATTAAGCCTCGCTATGTAACCATTCATTCGACACAGAATCGGGCGTCTTCTGCTGGTGCAAGAATGCATGCGAGGGCACTCTATAATGGTAACCTTAAGTCAAAAAATAACGCTGTAGGTTACCTTTCGTGGCATTATACGGTGGATCAGTCTAATATTTATCAGCACCTTCCAGATACTGAAGAGGGGCAGCATGCGGATTATGAAGGGCCGGGAAATAAGAAGTCTATCGGCATTGAAATGTGTGAGAACGCCGGTACTAGTCGTGAGGCGACTCTTGATCGTACGGCTCGATTGACAGCTTATTTAATGAGGCTTCACCGCATTCCTTTAGATAATGTGGTTCCTCATCAACATTGGCGTAGAATCCGTTACTCAGATGGGCGTGATCTTGGGCATAAAAACTGCCCTCACTTTCTGATGGATAATGGGAAGCCTGGGCCTAAGTGGGAAGCTTTTAAGGGGAGAATTAGAAGCTATTTGAACAAGTAGCTTTTAGGTGCTACTGTTGCAAGATGGATGTTAAATTTACAATAGCAGGTGTGCGCAATGCTCAAGGAAAAGTGCGAGGGCTAGCATTTGTAGCTTCAGGTCGCAAGGGGTTTCCTGAGAGTCGGATGATGGCGGTTGCTGAAGCCGAGACTCAGGCGAAGGTCGGAGAGGTTGAACTGGTTTTTAATAATGTGCCGGAGGAGGCAAGTTTCTCTTTCTTTCATGATGAGAAAGAAAC
>CAYUKP010000059.1:8920-10041 GCA_964445335.1 uncultured Verrucomicrobiales bacterium | reverse complement strand
TCTCCATAGCGAGATCTTTGGCGGAGATATACAGTAAAAATATCCCCCAACCTTTCTCCTGTAATTTCTTCAAATTTGACATGGAGATCAAAGCGAGACTCTGCTCGAAGCTTACTGATACTTAAACCTGTTTGTTTCCTAAGCTCCTTGAACTGTATTATTGCAGGTTGAATAAGTGGGCTTATTTCTTCCCACTCACAATCCGTCAACATAGGAACAACTCTACCTTCTCTCCAACTGTAAGCAAAACAGGCATTTCCATTTCTTTCTAATTTGAAGCCATAATGTAAGGTTTTCATACGCCTCTCTTTTGCTCCTTGAGTTCTTTAAAAAAACATTCACACATAAAGCGCAACTCATAAGGCAGGGATGCCTTATGAACCCAGCGCCAGCGAGGACGCTGGCGCTCCTAAGGGGGAGCTTGGATTCAGATACTCCTCGGAGCGTTAAGCTAACACGCGCTTTTGGAGAGATTCGGCCGCATCTTTGAAGGCTTGAGATACGATCGAATTCTTAGGATTTGCTAAGGCAATTGGGGCACCGTAGTCACCTGCTTCACAAGTGGTGGAGTCGATAGGGATTTCAGCAAGGAATGGGATCTTCATGCGCTTCGCCTCGTCCTGACCGCCACCTTTACCAAAGATTTGGTATCTCTTGCCGGCATCACATTGGAAATACGCCATATTTTCGATGAGGCCATCAATGGAGACATTTACCTTAGAGAACATGGAAATCGCCTTACGTGCATCAATGAGGGCAATCTCTTGAGGAGTTGTCACAATTACGGAACCATCCAAGGCAATCGTTTGAACAATCGTCAATTGAATATCACCAGTCCCCGGAGGTAAGTCTAGTAGCAAGACATCAAGGTCTCCCCACTCAACTTGACGCAAAAATTGCTGAATATAGCGCGTAGCAAGGGGTCCGCGAACGATCACAGGAGAATCATGCGCTAAGACAAACCCCATTGACATGAGGGTGATACCATGCGCCTTGATCGGGATAATTTGATCCTGAGCATTAGCTGTTGGCTGACGATCTGCTACCCCAAACATGTGCGCAATAGAAGGGCCGTAAAGATCACAATCACAGATTCCCACCTTCAGCCCCTGCTTAGAGAG
>CAYUKP010000059.1:0-8820 GCA_964445335.1 uncultured Verrucomicrobiales bacterium | reverse complement strand
AAGTGGATATCAATTGTCACCTGACTTTCAGTAATTGTTACCTCCTTAACCAATCCAAAGGACACAATATTCCTAGAGAATCCTGGATATTTCACCGCGCTCAGCGCCTGAGTTATTTGATCTTTGTTCATTTGAGATGTAAAAAGTGTTCTGCGTATTGTAAATCTTCGGGGTATGTCACCTTAATGTTATAACATGGAGAGGAGACCAAGGCGGTCGCTTGGTCAATCGTTTGGAGTGCTGACACCTCGTCTGTCACCACCTCTCCTTGCTGCTCGACCATTAGATAGGCTTCCTGAATCAGCTTAGCCGAAAAAATCTGCGGGGTTTCCATAAACCATAAGCGCTCTCGTGAGATAGAGGAAACGATGGCGGAACCGTCAGCATTAGCCTTCTTTATCGTTTCGGTTGCGGGACGAGCTAGGGTGGCAGCTCCCGTCTGGCGCGACCTTTGGTAACATGCGGTAATAGCCTCGGGCGTGACTAAGGGACGCGCCCCATCATGAATCCCAACATGCGTGGCCTTAGGCGAAACCCGATCCAAGCCAGCCTTGACAGAAAAGTGTCGTTCCGATCCGCCTTCGACATTGATCAATTGCGCTGCCTTATCCGCAAAGGCTGGATCAAGTTGTATCTGGGCAAAACGTTCTGCTGGGGCGACGATAATAAGTTCGTCTACACATTCCGTTGCCAAAAATCTCTGAACCGTTTGGCTCAAAACATTAGAGCCCCCAAGAGGTGCGAGCAATTTATCAAACCCCATCCTGCGACCCGATCCAGCGGCGACGATAATAACAGATAACATAGCAACAATAGTTTAAGGATTTGAACCTCCTTAGATTCTCACAGCAAGATACCTAATGCGAGATTAAGAAACAGTAAAATAGAATAATCTAAAAAATCTCTCTGAAAACAAGTCCACCTTGATGATTCAAATGATATTAGATGAGGAAATCCGCTTGCTATTGCAGGCAAGATCTTCATAAAGAATGACGTTATGTCCCAACAGGTAATTGAAATCGAAGGCAAAGCACTGAATGCCATCAAAGGAGCAAACACTCTGAAAGACCTAGAAGATCAAAAGATTGCTTATCTAGGGAAGAAGGGGGAACTCAGCCTAGCTCAATCACAACTGAGAACGCTACCAAACGAAGAGAAAAAAGCCTTTGGACAGTTACTCAACAGTACGAGAAAGGCGATCACGGACGCTCTAGAAGCCAAACAAGAAGCGCTCCAAGCGGAAGCTGACGCAGCGTCGGTACAAAACATTGACCTTTCTCTACCACCTTATCCGACTCCAGCATCAGCCTTACATCCACTAACGATTGTAAAGGATGAGGCGATTCAAATCCTTCGCCGTTTAGGATTCGCCCTCGCAGAAGGGCCAGAGATCGAAACCGAATTTCACTGCTTTGATGCCCTAAATACGCCTCAGGATCATCCTGCGCGTAATGAGAAAGATACCTTTTACTTTGATAGCGGGAAGCTCCTGCGCACACATACCTCTAGCGTACAAGTCCGTGCAATGGAGAAGGCGCAACTGCCATTACGTATCATCGCTCCTGGATCCGCCTACCGTCGTGACGAAATCGACGCGACTCACCTCTCGGTCTTTAATCAACTCGAAGGACTCTATGTCGATAAGGAAGTGAGTCTCAGCGACCTTAAAGGAACCTTAGAATACTTTTTCCAGTGCCTCTTTGGTAAGGATGCAGAACTACGCTTTAGACCACACTTTTTCCCATTCACGGAGCCTAGCTTCGAGATCGACATCATGCTCTATGCTGAAGGCCAAGAGCCTAAATGGGTAGAGATCGCAGGGTGCGGAATGGTAGACCCTCAAGTCCTTTCTGCAGTACATGACAAACGTAAAGACGAAACCCTCGACCCTGAGGCCGTCAGTGGGTTTGCCTTTGGGATGGGCATCGATAGACTCGCTATGATTAAATACGGGATCAAAGACATTCGATTGCTAATCGAAAATGACACCAGATTCCTAGATCAGTTCGCTTAATCTTTAGTTATCACACCCCTACAGATACATTTCATTACACCATATGTCTCGAATCTCGATATACCAACTTTTTGTCCGACACTTCTCCAATACAACGGAAGCGCAAGTCTACGATGGCACAAAAGAAGAAAATGGTTGTGGTACCTTTGATGACATTTCTACCAAGGCTCTCCTAGAAATAAAGCACCTTGGATTCACTCATATCTGGCTAACAGGGGTGTTAGAACATGCCAGCCAAACGTCCTATCCAGGTCGTCCGGCAGATCTTGAGGCATTAGTAAAAGGGAAGGCTGGCAGCCCGTATGCGGTGACAGATTACTATGATATCTGCCCAGACCTGGCCAAAGACCCAGAAAATCGCATCATCGCGTTTCAAGAACTGCTCCTACGAATCAAATCCGTCGGATTGCGGAGTATTATAGACTTTGTCCCAAACCATGTTGCTCGCTCCTACAATAGCGATATGATGCCAGAAGAAAGCTTTGGGCTAAAGGATGACCCCTCTGTGTTTTTTAATCGAGATAACGCCTTCTTCTACCTTGAGGGGGAAGGCGACCTCCAACTTCCAAACGGGAACGGGATCTATGCTCCTGAAACAAATAAAGGGCGAGTCACTGGGAACAACTCCATTACGTGGACTCCCTCCAACAATGATTGGTACGAAACCGTTAAGCTCAATTACGGGTTTAACTTCACCTTCCCCCTGAATCCTGACCAACTCCCGAAATCAGATGCAAGCTACGACGAAGTCCCCGAGACTTGGCGCAAGATGGATGACATTCTCCACTACTGGGCACATGTAGGGGTAGACGGGGTAAGATGTGACATGGCACATATGGTTCCTAACGCCTTTTGGGACTGGGTCATCAAGAGTGTGAGAAAGGAGCATCCTGAGTTCCTCTTCATCGCAGAAGGCTATGCCCAAGACCCCATGAGTGTCATGCCAGCCGAAGGCTTAAGCTCCTTAAGCGCCGTAGGAATGAATGGGTATTATGACCAGGACTTGTATCACCAGCTCAAAGCGGTGGTCGAAAGAAAGCAACCCGTGCAGACCCTAGACTTCGTCTTCTTCAACCCTGACGCACAAAAGCATGGCGTACGCTACGTCGAAAACCATGATGAAGTGCGTTGTGCAAACCCTAGAGCCTTTGGTAATCATCACCAAAACCTCGCCGCGACAGCAGTCGCTTGGCTTACGGGCGCTGGACCGATCATGCTCTACAATGGACAAGAAGTCGGAGAGCCTGCCATTGGAGCCACTGGGTATTCAGGAGACGATGGCCGAACCTCAATTTTCGATTATACGAACTTACCAGTTCTCCAACAATGGGTAAATCATGGAAGTTTTGATGGCGCTGGCCTATCTCTAGCTCAACAACAGCTGAGAGAAGCTTACGGTGCTCTCACTAGAATTGCGAGTAACGATGCCTTTATTCATGCCGAATCATATGGCCTCAATTATTGTAACCCACATCTAAATGACCTCGGAGTCTTCTGCTTTATGAGGTATGATGAAACCTCTTGCATGTGCCTCGTGGTAGCAAATCTACAACATTGTAGCGCAAGCGACTTGTATATAACCATTCCGGCTCATGCCTTCTCTCTTGCAGAGGCTCATCATTCCGATTACCGTTACGTCAACACCACACACAACCTCAGTGGACTATGTCAATCGCATGACAACGGAGATAAGAGTCTCCAGACCCCCATGCCCATTTCATATTCTATCATCGAATTAATCCCAACCCCTTAACCTTGTTATGAAACCCTCTCTACACCTCTTCATTATCTGCCTGCTTTTCTGCGTGTTTAGAATCTGTGCTCAAATTGTTCCAGACTTCCCAGTTAACAGCGTTCCCATTACAGCCCTCTTGCTCTATGCTGTATACTTCTGCAATCGCAAAGGGCTTCTAATCGCCTCGACAATTTGGTTTGTCAGTTACCCTATTCTCAGCATGTTACAAGGGTATCCAGTAGGGGGAGACCTATGGGCCTCACTCCTCGGATTTGCTCCTACAATTGGGATAGCCTATGCTCTTCGTAAGAAAGGAAGCACATGGCTTCAAACCCTTCTCGGTGCAATGGGCGGAGCATGTGCCTTTTACTTCCTCACCAACACCTGTAGCTGGATAGTCAATCCACTCTATGCAAAAAGTTTAGAAGGGTTTACCCAAGCTCAATGGACTGGTCACCCTTCTTATTCATTACCGACCTGGGTCTTTTTGAGAAACTCCCTCGTAGCGAATGCTCTCTTTGCTAGCATTATCGGAGTCAGTCAACTCAAAGCCCCAATCACCGCAAAACAAAGCGTAATTATTAAGGCGAATTCTTAATTCTACCGGTTCAAGGGGAGTCTAACTCCCTTGAGGCTTAGCCTTTCCACTTTCTAAAGAGAATCGTAAACTTCTCTATTGGCAGAACTTTCGTTTCAGCGTTTACGAAAGGCTCCGCAACAAATCCCTATCCCCCCCACAAAAAATAAACAGGGAAACCAGATCGAATATCCTGCGGCTTTTGTATCATGCTTGAGGATTGCTTGAGTAGAATCTTGAGGGTTTACCCAACATGTCACAGCTTGGCCTACAGTATAATCAGCCAGCTCCTTTTCGGCCTTAGATCTATCTTTAACCCACTTCGCGCCCCTTGGCGTAATTGTTTCTGAGGTAAGTCGCTCACCTTGATAAACATATCCATACAAAACAGAAGCGGAATAATCTGTTGGGACATGCTCACCTATCTTGCGCTCTGCGACCTCAACCTGAAGTACTGTTGCCTCTACTGAATCCCATGCTCTAGTCGCTTTAGCATTCATGTAGCTGCGCCCCATAAGCCACATAAATAAGCCCCCAATAAGAAAGAGGCTTATCCCCAAGAAACATAAAATTAATCTATTTATTATGACCATCGTAGGTGACTATACGCCCCAACTACGACGGTATCAAAGACTAAGACACAATAAATGTTTCCTCTTCTTCAACAGGGTATATCGTTTCCCCCTCTGAATGAGCAATCACTACCGCGGAACACGAGTCCCCAAAGACATTAACAGCGGTTCGCAACATATCTAAGGGTCGATCCACAGCTAAAAGAGCCGCAAAAACTGCCTCAGAACTAGGGATATTACTGGACTTCAAGATAAGCATAATTGCTACCAAACTCGCTGAAGGAATACCCGCTACCCCAACCGAAGCCATTAAAGCTGCCACAACGATGCCAAACTGAGCCGTAATATTCAGATTAACACCCATAACTTGGGCAATAAAAATCACTGATATACATTCATAGAGAGACGTCCCATTCATATTAACAGTTGATCCCAAAGGAATAGTAAAGTTTGCAACTTTTGAAGAAACTCCAGCTTCTTCTTGGACAGCTTCCAGAGTAGATGGAATTGTAGCCGCCGAAGATGCGGTGGAAAAGGCCGTTATCAACGCAGTTTTCATGGCCATGATATGTCTTAGAGGGTTCACTCCTGCAAAGGCATATATGATAAGAGGCATTACAATGACTGCATGAAGCCCCAATGCCATAACTACCGTGAAGAAGTATTTACCAAGCTTCAGAAAGATAGCTCCTCCACTATTATAAATCACAGACATGATGAGAGCAAAGACCCCTATGGGCGCGGCCTTCATAATCTGAGTTGTAAGCAAAATCACCGCCTCATGTAAGGAAACAATCAGCCGCGTTAGGAGCGCGCTGTCACGATTAGGAATCCTACTCAGCGCAAGACCAAAGACAATGGAAAAGGTAATAAGCCCCAAAACCTGCCCATTATCAGAAGCAGCATTAACAATGTTTACAGGTAACATTTGTCGGAAAAGCGTCTTAATCATCTCAGAACTCGGCACCACCGTATACGCTTCCGCATCCTTGATTTCCTCTGCTATACTCTCCTCATTTAACAGAGCCTCATTAAAGATAGCCTCTTTAATATCTTGGTTTGCCACTCCGTTTTCTAACCCTGGCGCTACAATGTTTACACAAAGTAATCCTACGAGAGTCGCAATAATAGTCGTTGCACTATAGAAAGCAACAGTCTTCGCTCCTAACCGTCCAAACGATTCTACCTTCCGCAAAGAAGCTATACTGGAAATAATAGAAGTAATAACCAGCGGAACAATGATCATCTTCAGCGCGTTAATGAAAAGAGACCCTACGAAAGAACACACCTCTATAATCCACCCAATTATCGAAAGTAACATGGAACCCTCAGGTAACATACCCGCCGTAAGCCTCAGAATAATTGCTAAAATAGAAGCAAATACTAAAGCATAAATGATTATCCAATAAGAGAGCTTATTCATTTTTGTATTTTTTCAGTTATCAAACTATTAATTCATTTTAAATATAAAAAAAACAAAATAATAATGTTTATTCGATATTTATTTAACAAGGTTCCTTGCAGATTTAGAAGCAAGAACCCCTCACACATGTAGAAAAAATCTCTACATACCACACCAACGCTATCATACGCAATCATTACAACTCTGTAAAATAAATTATCGGCATGCTTCTTCCCACTTTTTCTCTAGCATATTTTCTAGAATAGATTTATTTTCCCCTCATGGCAGAACTTAAAATATTATGTTACCTCAAGACTTATTGTGGCTGGTCTGAAGGGGTTCGCGCAATCATGCGTAAATACGACCTCTCCTTTGAGGAAAAAGACATCATCAAAAACCCTGCTTTCCGCTGGGAAATGGAAAACAAGTCAGGCCAACCTCTCTCGCCTTGCGTAGAGATTAATGGTCATATGCTAGCAGATGTTTCTGGAGAAGAAGTAGAAGAGTGGATGGTCGAAAATGGACTGATTACAAAAACAGATGACGCCCCTGACGCGCCTATTGACTCCTCTTGCTCACCAGCTCAACACGAGGCTCAAATGAGAGCAGAGGCAGAAGCCTCCCAAGCAAAAAAAATTGTTATCGTTGAGGACTAATCTCGCACTTCCCGTCTTGAATCGCTCAAGCGGGAGCCTTCTTCGCCCTTTAGTCTTTCACTACCCACATCTGTAGCACCTGCGTATGTGCAGGGTCATTAAATGGAATCGCAGAAACTGGAGGCTCGTTCCCTTTAGGTAGAATATAGAGACTAAGTTTTTTAGCATTTACCTGCTTTCGTAAGGCTAGAGCGCATCGCCCCATTGTATGGCGCACATTAACCTCCAAAATAGGATGTAGCTCGAACTCCCCATCTCGTGAGCGATGCACCATCGCATCTATTCCAACTGGCCCACTATATCCCGGCAGACTTTTTACCAAAGCCTTAGGCAGAGTCCTTGAATAAAACTGGGTAAACTCTGGAGTACTGTAGAGAAAGGATGCAATTTCCCTCTCTAATAATCCAGCCCATTTCTGCGACACATGCGCGGCTACAAACTGTCCCTTTGTGGTATATTCACTCAATACAAACCCTTTCAGCTTTGCCTCCTGTTTGGATGCATTTACATCATAGTGGACAGAAAACTCGCAGACAGGATCTAACTCTGGTTCCACAACGACATGCGCTCCATTGCGCATCGTCCGTTTTAAATATTTTTCGACCTCGATAATATCATCCTTCGTCTTGTAAATATATTGCCCCCTTCCAGAACACGCATAGAGTGATTTCAACCTCACGCCCCCTTCAGTAAAACTCTCTAACCTCTGTAGTACGTCCGCCTCTGTTTCATAGAGCTTACTTACGCCACTATGCGTTGCCTCCTGTAATTCTACGGTATACGCCTTAGAGAGGTAATAAGAATCTAAAGCCTCTCTCCAAGGGAACTTAGCTTTGTCTTGTATCTGCTTCTGATAAGGAGCGAAAAATGAAGAGGCATCTCTTGACCAAGCCCAAGGAATCACTCCAGCAAACGTGCGTTGTGTAAAGGAGCTTCTATGCGAATTCAACAACTCAGGAATAACAAACCCTTGCGCTTTAAGCTCGCCCAAATGCGGGACTGAAGGAGGGTTCCTAAGCACCAAGACATCATCTTGTTTCGTAAAAGCCATCATGATGAGCTCTAAATCCTCCTCAACCCTCTTCTCTACAGCATTCAACTGAACATTCCGCGAAGAAGCGTAACGCTCCGCATTCGAATTAAACCAGTAGAGAAGTGGGGTGCGGCCTCTAGACTGAGAATATACTGCGAGATTCGAAATAAAATCCTGATCAAACCCTGCACGCTTACGGCCTTCAGGGTTAAATGGAGCAATCCCCTTAGCCTTCGAGGCACTAAAAGGCATTTTGAGGCTCTGTGAATAACTCGTCCAATCTGACTGCCCTGGCGGCTTCCACTCTCTAAACCAACTCAACCCATGCCCCACATGCTTAATCTCATCTTCGTAAATCTTCTCTAAGACGGCAGCGGTCGCTCCATCTCCCACCTGCCTAAAGAGCTTAGCATAATGATACGAGAAATCTAAGTTGGCTTGTTCAAACGTTAAGTTCAACTTTGTCACGAACTCTAAAGGACTCTGCACGTCTGAAATCAATCGCCAAAAATAACTATTCACGGGGAGATCACCAAAATGTATCTGACACTCGTTCATCCGCCTCATATACATTAGAGTATGCATTTGCTCCTCACGCATCGCTTCATAGACTCCCTGCCGATATGCAGCAGGAGCCTCAGGAAACTTTAGTAACACCAAAGCCATCAACTCTGACGCTAGTAACTCATGATTGGCCAAAAAGTGTAGTAATTCACCGCGAGGTTGCTCCTGATCGAGGAGGTTTACACCAGGAAAACTCGCTCGCACCCCATTGTCTGACAAACTCAACTCTTTTGGCCGTTCTGGCACCTTAGGAGTTTTCAACGCGGC
>CAYUKP010000058.1:0-10116 GCA_964445335.1 uncultured Verrucomicrobiales bacterium | reverse complement strand
ATCTCGCCCTTCCATTACAACATCACTATGCTGTAGATAATCTCTCTGTTTTTCTAATAAAAACTCTCTAATGAGTGGATGTCCCGATATAGAGGAAACAATGGCATTAATCTCATTTGTTCGTAACTCTCCATCCGTTAAGATGATGTCGTCATAGCCTACGGTTGATAAAAGACCTGTTTCATCGACTCCACACTGTAAGGGAGAGACAAGACTTGCAGCATCTAAGGCTTCAACATCTGTATAATCTATTCCTAACTGTAAGACACGCCATGCAACAGCTCTGTACATAGAGCCTGAGTTTACCATGACGAGGTTGAGTCTTTTAGAAAGAAGTTTAGCAACACTGCTCTTACCTGAAGCAGCTGGACCATCGATAGCTATTGCGCGAGACATGAGATTTATGAAAAAAGGTTTATATCTTGCATTTCGAAAGAAGTCTACAAGACAACTAAACCCAAACCAAAAACCCCTCAAATATGTAAGACAAAACTATAACTTTCTGAAGTATTGTAGAGGAATAGCTGGGTGGGGCTTTTTTTATTACATTACCGGCTTACAGCCCAGAATTCAATCCAATGGAAAAATTTTGTATATTGGGACAGCACACGTTGTTGGGAAAATCTAGAAGAACACTTGAAGCTCAGATTACAGAGGTTCTTCATGAGCGGTGGAATAAGACAGGAAAATTTCACTCTTTGTTTACTCATTCCTACCTACGCCCTGAATCAAACGCTATTTACAATTAGGGAAAGTCTTACTGAATACTGGATATATATAAATACTTCCGGCATTTTCTACCTTTATCGTGGAGAGGAAAGTTTATGATTAATGAGGGGGTAACGAGAGAAGCATGCGGGGTGAGGTTTTAGGCTTATGGTTCTCGGATGCCCTATTTTTGGATAACAATGTAAAATTTGCTATTTTTCTAAGATGATTCTTATATCATCTATTGTAGAGTGTGTATATAAACTAAAGTTTAATGTTCTACGATCATTAGAAAGATTGAAAGTATCTGCACCTTTAGAGTCTGCTTCTAGGCCTCTTGTGTTTTCTGTATACTCAGAGGGTATGTCAGAGTAAGATATGTTATGAGATTTTTCGAAGAATTCTAGAGAGGATGTCTTATACATTAATCCTACAACTCGTGATTGGAAGGTGATGGAGCCCGAATGAGTGACTAAGGATTCATCTCCACCAATAGGGTACGTTCGTAAAAGATATGATACATAGCCTGAGTCTGTTGTTGGTAAAGAGTAAACCTCGGATGAATCCGAATGGGTATTTGTGATGCCTGATGTAGTCGTATCAACCATTACAGATTTGAGATTAAAACTTTCATGTATGAGGTAAGCTAGTTCGGGGTTTGTTACCTCTTCAACTTCATTTATCGGCATTATATTGTAGCTGTGACTACTTATGAAATAATTGGAGTCTACAGGGCTATGTTTTGGCATGACCTTAGTGTAGAAAGCGCTACCTTCGGAAGGAGATGCTGTAAGGGTGAAAGCCTCTCCCTCTAAAATAGACTTTGTCTCATTCTTATACGTCGCTTCAACGGCGCCTTCAATGACCTCGATTATCGTCTCGGGTTTTGAGGCATCTACGCTAAACTTGGTACCGATATCTTTGATCTTATAAGCATCTCGTAAGATAGTGATTTGGGATGTGTCGGTTGGACATTCAGCTAAGATGCTACCCTCTTCAATCTTAAGGATCTTCTGAGAAATAACACGAAGTTTAAAAGGAGCGGAGACGTTTACTATGGCTCCATCTTCTAATGTTAAGTGGTAGTCTTCGGTTGTGCTCGTTAATGTTTGATCTAGCCTTAAGCCTCCCTTATGTGTTTGGAGGGCATTAGAAAAAGAACCTATAGAAGGTTTTTGGACTACAACAGGAATAGGTCGCTTGGTTTCTGTTGGATGAGGTGTAGGAAGAGGTGCTGTTGTGACAGCAATAGTAGGTTTTAAACTTACAGGAGCGGGGGTACTCGGAGCCTTATATAGGATTCCAACAGTGATAAGGCAACAAATGAGAGCTGCGATTGCAGCCACTACAGGTTTAGAGTAAGTTTGTTTACGGGGGAAAGGGGTGATAGTTTGCTCCTTGACCGCTTCTAAAACCTTAGGAGCAAGGCTGTGCTCGGTGTGGTCTGAGAGAGAAGATACGATGCTTTTGAAGAGAAGTTGTTCTCGCAAATCTGAGATCTTTTCAGGAAAGAGAGATAGGGTGTCTTCTAAAATTATGGCGTTGTTACTTGAGATGTTCTCATCGATGTAATCAAATGAAATGTCGGTAACATCCGGTGCATTTGCTTTACGTAAAACCAATTCAGCAAAATTATCTTCGGTCTTTGTATTGAAAGATTTCAGATCCGCCTTCAAGAGAAGGAGCTGTCTAAGTTCAGGGATAAGGTGAGCGTGCCTTGAGAGTTTATCCGCAAGCATCTGGCTATCTTTTTCCGATATATTTTCATCAATAAATTCTCCAATTTGGGAGTCTTTACTGAGTTGCTCTACTTGGTTTAAAATAACTTTGGGAACGAGAGCTTTAATTTTATGATCAGTAGCTTGTTCGTCGTTTGATTGATGTAGAAGCGCTTTTTTGAGTCGTTTTAACTTTTCGGGGTCTTTAGAAAGCTTCGCTAACAGTTCATCTGTATTGAGTTCAGATATTAAATCTTGCTCAATGTTTTGGATAGTTTTTTGAGACTCAATACCTTGGACTTTACGCAGTAATTCTTCAGTAAACTGTTTTTGAGTAGAGGGATTGCTTAGATGCAGGTGTGTTTTGAGCATTAAGAATGATCTCAAATTCTCGATTAGGCGAGTATCATTTGAGGATGCTTCAGTCAGAATACAACGACCCTCAGAGCTTAAGGTTTCATCCAAAAGTTCAAAGCATAAATTCTGCGTGATGTTATCTAGGTCTTTCAAAAAAATATGTATCTATTCACTAAGTAGATGTCATACATGCTCTAAGTGTTCCCATAATTTTCATCAAAAGTTTACGGATCGCACCAGAACTTTTCCCTTCTTTTTCTGCTATTTGTGTAGAATTTAAGCCGTCCCAATATCTAGATGTTAGAATGCGAGCAGAATTCTCTTGGAGTTGTTTGACGCATTCTGAAAGCTTTTGACGATTGAGATTGAATTGTTCACCCGATATGAGTTCATCAATGGGAGATTTAGAATCATGTTCCATGAGGAGGGTTGTCATGTTCTTATCTATAAGAGCTTTTCTGTTAGACGTCTTAGAGATTTCATTCATGATTAAACCTTTCGCTAACTTACGAAGGTAGGCGCCATGATTGGAATCAGGAGTAAGGGTGTCCCATTTTTCGTGTAATAGAAGGAATGCTTTTTGTGCAATATCGTCCACTTCGGATGACCGTACACCAAATGATCCAACATATGCTCTTAGTCTATATTGTTCTTGATATACTATTTCTTCAAAGGTTGGGCTCATAAGCTACGGAATAGACGTGTCACACGTTGGTAATCTTTAGACATTTATACGAAAGAGATTGTTACCTGAAAAAAATTATAGTCAAGAAGACGGCTTAAAAAATTATAGAGAGACTGTAAACATCAAGGCAAATACTAGAAGAGAAAGCCCTGAAAGTGCTAGATATTTATTAAGTTTTGTTGTGTTTTTTTCCATAATTACTGCGTTGAGGAGAATCCAATTCACAATAATAAAGCAGATTTCACAGCCTATAGGTAAGCTGAGCCACCACCAAAGCCCTAGAATTGCTAAAGAGCAATGCGCGGCCATCATAAACATAATGCGCTTATAAAGGCTGGGGCCTAATCTAACGCAGAGTGTTTTCTTTCCTGTAGATGTGTCTTCAACGACATCACGTAGATTATTGATTGCGATGAGGAAGCAAGAAAGGAGACCAATTATTGCTCCTAATAAGGCAGACTCAGGGCTCCACTCTTCAGTCTGAACGTAGTAAGTCCCCATAGTTGCGATGATGCCGAAAAATAAGAAGACAAAGAGTTCTCCTAGTCCCAGATAAGCTAGAGGAAATTTACCTCCGGTGTAACCATAGGAAAGGTAAAGGGATGGGATGCCGATCGCTAATATAATCCATCCTCTAGAGTAGATGAGATAGAGAGCGAATATGGAGGCGATGGCGAGAAAAAAAGCCGCCCATTTAAAGACAGTTTGCTTTGTTAAGATGCCACTTGCAGTGACGCGAGTAGGGCCAAGTCTATTGGCTGTGTCTGCCCCTTTACTGGCATCTATGGCATCATTGAAGAGGTTGGTTGCGATCTGAATGCATATAGCAGAGAGAAGTGTGCAACACATTAATGAGAGAGACCACTCTCCTTTTTGCTGATAAGCAAGACAACATCCTAACCAGACGGGTACGATAGCGGCTGGTAAAGTCTTGGGGCGAGCAGCGAGAAGAATGGCTCTCATGGGGGGTTATGGCATTGGGAATTGACGATTGAAGGCGAAAACTCTCTGTTTGAGTTCGGCCATATATTCTGCGTTCTTTCGATTGGTGATACCCTCGTGAATAAAATCAGCAACCTGTTGAGCGTCTTGTTCTTTCATTCCACGTGTTGTAATAGCAGGTGTTCCGATACGTATCCCACCAGGATTAACTGCGCTTCCGTTATCAAAAGGAATAGAATTTTTGTTAACGGTAATACCACATTTGTCTAGAGCCTTCGAAGCTACTGAACCACTGAAGCCGTTTGGTTGAAGGTCTACTAGGATAACATGGTTATCGGAGCCTCCAGAAACAATTTTATAACCATGTTCCTGTAAGCGAGATGAAATAGCTTGGGTGTTTTTGATGACTTGTGTTTGATAATCTTTGAAGTCAGGCTTTAACGCTTCACCGAAGCAAACAGCTTTGGCAGCAATAACGTGCATCAGTGGTCCCCCTTGGACTCCAGGGAAGACTTGAGCGTCAATTTTTTTGGCGTATTCAGCTTTGCACAAGATAATACCTCCACGAGGGCCTCGTAAAGATTTGTGTGTAGTTGAGGTGACGAAATCAGCGTGAGGGACAGGGTTTGGGTGTACTCCTGCTGCAACCAATCCTGCGATGTGTGCCATGTCGACAAAGAGATAGGCTTCTACTGATTGTGCAATTTCTCCCATTCTTTTGAAGTCAATCGTGCGAGAGTAAGCACTGGCTCCGCAAGTAATGAGCTTTGGTTGCACTTCCTTTGCTTTTTCAGCTAGCGCATCATAGTCAATTCTTCCGTCTTCTTCGCTCACACCGTAGTGTGTGACATCATAAAGGTTTCCTGAAAAGTTCGCCTTGTGGCCATGTGTTAGGTGACCTCCGTGCGCTAAATCCATGGTGAGAATTTTGTCTCCAGGTTTAAGAACGGAGAAGTAAACAGCAGTATTTGCCTGAGATCCTGAGTGTGGTTGCACGTTGGCGTGTTCAGCGCCAAAAAGCTCTTTGGCTCTTTCGATCGCTAAGGTTTCTACTTCGTCTACGCACTCACATCCGCCATACCAACGCTTTCCTGGATAACCTTCTGCGTATTTATTCGTTAAAACGCTTCCTTGAGCTTCCATAACAGCCTTGCTAGCAAAGTTTTCGGAAGCGATGAGCTCAATATGATTTCTTTGACGTAAGAGTTCTTCATCAATAGCCTTGGAAACTTCTGGGTCTGAGGATGCTAATCCTGTGCCTGTCGCTTTTTTGTTACGTCTTTCATGCCTTCCGTCCTCGGCTTCTGTAGAAATAAAGGTGAGAACCATTTGGGAAGCGTCTTCGGGTGAGACAAACTTTTGGCCTAAGCAAATGATGTTTGCGTCATTGTGTTGACGGGTAATAGCGACTTCTTCAGGTCGATCAACTTTGGCTGCGCGAATACCAGTGTGTTTATTGGCAGCGATGCTCATTCCAATGCCCGAGGTACAGCATAAAACCCCAAAGTCATATTGTTTGCTTGCGACTTCAGGTGCGACAGATGCCACAATATCTGGATAGTCTACGGATGTGGTATCGTGTGTTCCGTAATCTGTGACGTCATGTCCTTCTGCTTGTAATGTGGCGATAATAGCGTTTTTGATTTCAACGCCTCCATGATCTGCTCCAACTGCGATTCTCATCAGTGGTAATGTTAAGTTTAAAAAGAAAATTGCAATAGAGAAATCTTCTAAATACATTATCTTTGTTACAATATTTACTGTGGGGTTCTTATCAGTGTTCGATGGTAGATAATTAAAAAGCTTAGATGAGCCATTAGGATGTCAGACCGTCAAATTAGAAAAATCGTTCAGCTAGTTCCTGAGCTTGAGAGTGGAGGAGTAGAGCGTGGAACTTTAGAAATGAGTAGAGCTATCATATCTGCAGGGCATGCATCGTATGTGATTTCTAATGGTGGCTCGATGGTGGCTCAGTTAGAAGCTGAAGGGGCTGTGCATATTACATTACCGATTCATAAGAAGTCGCTTTCGAGTTTGAAGCAGGTGAATAAGCTGAGGGAGCTATTTCAGGAGTATGCATTTGATATTGTTCATGCTCGCTCTAGAGTGCCTGCTTGGTTAGCTTATTTGGCTTGGCGTAAAATGCCTGTATTGAGTCGCCCTCGGTTTATGACCACATTTCATGGGTTTCATAGTGTATCCCCCTACTCGCGGATTATGACGAAAGGTGAACAGGTCATTGCGGTATCAGAGTCTGTAAAAGATCATATTGCGGAGAGCTATCCAAAAACAGACCTCTCTAAAGTAACTGTAATTCATCGAGGTGTGAAAGATGAGGAGTATTACGCCTCGTATATTCCATCCGAAAATTCAGATGCACGTCGCTTGAAGAATAAAGCTCAAGGAAATTTTGTCTTAACCTTGCCGGGGAGAATTACTGCTTGGAAAGGAGGGGATGACTTTATAGAGTTGATTCACCGATTACATACTGCTGGTTATAAGGTGGAAGGGTGGTTTGCTGGGGGAGTTCATGTTAAGCGAGATGCCTTTTATAAGGATTTGGTAAGTAAAGTGGAGAAGTTGAACTTAACTGAACAAGTAAAGTTTATCGGACACCGATCGGATTTAAAGGATATTATGGCTGTCAGTGATGCTGTTATTTCCTTTTCTACTAAGCCAGAGGCTTTTGGTCGAGTGAGTTTAGAGGCTCTCAGATTAGGGGTGCCTGTCCTTGGTTATTCTCATGGAGGAGTGTCTGAGCAGTTAGAAAAGCTATTCCCACAGGGAGCTATTGCTCTTGGAGATCTTGATAAGGCATTTGCACTCTTAATAGAATGGATGCAAGAGGCTCCCATTGTACCTGAGACAAAAGATAATCCTTTTACGCTACAGAAGATGCAACAGAAGACTCTTGAGGTGTATAACAGATTGTATGCCTCTCCTCGTTAGAAAATAAGGACAAGAAGTCATTTATGAGACATCAAGAAAAGATATGCATTAAGTGTGGTCGTCAGATTTCTTGGCGTAAAAAATGGGAGAGGTGTTGGGATGAGGTGAAGTACTGCAGTCAGAAATGTCAGCGTGCTAAATTAGGGCGAAAAGATGAGCTTTTAGAGCGCCAAATAATAGACTTTTTGCCAAATGAGTCAGTCAGCTTTTCTCATATTTTTTCTGAGGCACCTTTAGAGGGGTATTCAAAAGAAGAGGTTCGTATGGCTCTGAGAAGGCTTAAAAACAAAGAGGTTGTAAAAATTATTCAGAGAGGTCGCGAACGCCAAGTGTCTTTTATTAAGGGGGATTTTTTGGTGAGTTTACTATAAGGAGAAATAAGGTAGCTATTCTATTAGAAATTCATGTTCTGTTAAGGTTAAAAGTGTTACTTAAAAAAGTAAAATGAGGGTTTTAGTGGTAGAAGATGAAAGGGGAATCCGAGAAGGATTGGTCGATATTTTAGAAGATGAAAACTATATTGTTGATGCGGTTGGAGATGGTGAACTGGGGTTATACAGGGCATTAAATTGGGATTACGATTGTGTCTTGTTGGATATAATGTTGCCTAAGATGCACGGATACGATGTCTTGAGGTCTCTCCGCAAAAAGAAGCAAACACCAGTTATCATATTAACCGCCAGAGATGCACTCGAAGACAGGGTATTTGGCCTAGATCAAGGTGCTGATGACTTCGTGGTGAAGCCTTTTGAAATCGATGAGTTGTTAGCTAGGGTGAGAAGTGTTAGAAGACGTTCTTCTTCTTCTCAGAAGGCTCCTTCTATTCAAATAGGTCAGATTTCGATTGATACGAACCGTAAAATAGTAGAGTTAGACGGAGAAGTTGTCGAGTTAACTGCTAAGGAATACGCTTTTATAGAGATAGTAGTACATCAAAAAGGAAAGGTTGTGTCTAAAGACTATTTATTAGAGAGATTATGTAGTGACGAGGGCGAGACCGAATCGAATTTGTTAGACGTTTATGTCTATAAAATACGAAAGAAATTGGGGAAGGATTTTATTAAAACTAAGCGCGGCCAAGGTTACCTTATAGAATGAAATCTTTGATACCCAAGTCACTGTATTGGAAAATTCAGCTATGGTATGCGTTTCTACTTTTTATAGTAGCTGGCGGTTTGTTGCATACCTTTATAGAGGTTGAGAAAGACCGGTTATACCAACAATTTGAAGAATCATTAGTCGAGTCTAGCTTAAAGTTACATCCAGATGAAAATGGGGGAGGTCGGCGCCAAACCGGAGGTGATTTGCATAGCCCCCCTTCTCCTCCTAATAGACAATTGCACCCTCAAGGGGGGCATTATGACCAACCTATGATGCATATGGGAGGACAACCAATGAGAAGGAAACCAATCGGAAGGCACTACTCTGGGCAGCAGGAAAGATTTGGTTATAGTGATGCCCCAAAAGACCCTAGTACCCATTTACTAAGAGAATCGAGCGATCGTGTATACCAAGGGGATTTCAGAGAGGGGGAATTCCGTGAATTTAATTCATTCTTAGGTGGTGATAAACAAAGTGTACTCGAGGATGTGCTCAAAAAGGGACATAGTATTTTAGCCTATATTGGAGAGGCAGTTGTTTATTGTAATGAGGAGTTTCCGGAGGGTGACCTTGTTTGGAAGGAGGTTGTTCCTAGTCAATTTATCCTGAAAGACGGGGTTGGATATTATCGTCGTTCTTTAAGGGGGCGGGATCATCTGATAATAGCGTCTTCAGATGAACAGGTGCGTAAGGAGGTTCAGGCGATAAGAATTCGTTGGAATTTAGTGGGACTAGGATGTGTATGCTTAAGCTCCCTTATGGGTGGGATCGTCTTAAGGCGTGCATTACAGCCAATTACAAGGATTCGCGACACAGCTCAGCAAATAGGAAATGGGCGACTTGATGCTCGAATAGGTATTTCCGACGCCGAGAGTGAGCTTGGGCATTTAAGTTCTGACCTTAATCGCACTTTTGTGCAGTTGGAAAAGCTTTTTGCTCAGCAAGTTAAATTCACCTCAGATGCTTCTCATGAAATGCGTACGCCTCTAACAGTTATTAGAACGAAAGCTCAATGGGCGATGCGTAAAGAACGGTCACCAGATGACTATAAGAAAGCGCTACATATGATAGACCTTGCGAGTAAGAGAATGCAGGATTTGACGCAAAATCTTTTAGACTTATCTAGATTGGACTCTGGAGTAAAGAAGTTGAATAAAAAAGATGTAGAGCTTGCTGGCCTGATACAATCACAGATACTTTTGCTGAGTGATGTGGCTGAAGAAAAGGGAATTACCATTACGCACAATATATCAGAAGTTGTTGCACATATTGATTCGCTGTCTATAGAGCAAGTAGTGTTGAATTTGCTAAGTAATGCGATAAAATATAATAAACTACAAGGGACTATTCATGTTACACTATCTAAAGAAGCTAGTGATGCTGTAATTGTTGTGCAGGATACGGGGATTGGAATGACGCCAGAACAAGCGCAAAATATGTTTAACCGTTTCTACCAAGCGGATATTGCCCGAACCGAGGAGTCCAACGGATTAGGCCTTGCAATTGTTAAAAGCATTATTGAGGCTCACGATGGAATCATCAGTGTTACGAGTGAAATCGGATTGGGGTCGACTATGACAGTGAAGTTACCTTGTTAATATTCGGTATAAAAAAAGAGTACATAGTTAAAATATGTACTCTCTCTCTCTGTATTAG
>CAYUKP010000057.1:0-10328 GCA_964445335.1 uncultured Verrucomicrobiales bacterium | reverse complement strand
TGAGGTAGTTCTGTAGAATCTAGACTAGGTAAAGTTATTCCCAATAAGGAATCGATCTCAATTAGATGCTGGCAGCTAGGGCATTTACCTTTGCTCTGTTTAAGAGGAAGCGTGATCCTGAGAACTGTAAAGCAATGGGGGCATGAGATTTCTTTAGTCATTAAGCTATTGAGTTATTGCTCTAATGAGCAGTCTATTTTCTTTGTGGAGATCATTGAGTATCTATGATGACAAAGTGAGATATATATGCACTATGTCATCAATATGAAGTTTATAAAAGTAAAGATATACTTATATTTCTAATGTCGTAAATGTTTTTGTGACTAGATAGCGACTTTTATTGGTGTGGTGGGATTTCTTTTTTGGGAGTTAGGGTCACTCCGACATTTAATGTTTGAGTGCCTCCACCGTAGACAACACCTCTGATGGGGCAAATGTCGTCATAATCTCTTCCATAAGCGACCGTGATGTGATCTAAATTTGGAATGATGTTGTTGGTTGAGTCGTATTCAACCCATCCGACATTGGGAACGTATAGGCTAATCCATGCGTGGGAAGCATCAGCTCCGATTAAACGCGGTTTCCCAGGAGGAGGAGATGTTCTAATGTATCCTGATATATAACGGGCTGCGAGGCCTATCGAGCGAAGAGCTGTAATCTGTAAATGTGCGAAGTCTTGGCAGACTCCAGCTTTCTGCTGAAATACATCACGAACAGAAGTTGTAACGGTAGTAGCCTTGGGGTCGAACTTGAATTCTTCGTGAATCATAGAATTTAACCTCAATGCCGCATCTAGGATTTCTGCCCCAGGGGTGAAGGCCCGCAAGGCGAATTGAGTGATTTCTGGAAAGTGGGGGCAATGTTTTGACGGGTAGATGAACTCCGAAGCTGAGAGGTCTTGAGGTGTGAGAGGGTTTGCAAGGGCGTCTCGGACTGACTCCCAATGAGGGGAGCTGGAATTTAAAGGCATTTGATTAGGCAATACCTCAACTTCCGAATACGCGTTGATCTCTAATTTGTTATGAGGGTTGACTAGAGCAAAGTATTCCGTTTGGTTTTGGAAGTAATCTAAGTCTGTGTTGTAGTCCTTTGGGGAGGGTGAAATGTCGAGATTGTAGGAGATCAATCGCTGTCTATTGGTGTTGAGGGGGCAAAGGTGTGCCAAGTGTTGAGAGTATGAAACGCTGCCACTATAATTGTAAACTGTTTGATGGTGTAAGGAGTAATGCATGTCTCAAATATTAGATTTGTAGTTAACGTGAGTGAAGCACTTCCAGCCTAACTTTTCTGTCAACGAGGGGATCTCGGTTTGAAACGCACTCATAAACTTTTGGAGTCGTAGAATAGATTGTTCATAGCTTTCGGGAGTTTCTAATTGGATGATTTCGGTTTCAAGAAAGCTCAAAGCTTTCTTAACACTTAAGATAATCGGTATGTTAAAAGATTCTTTTTCGGGGAAGAGGACTTGGAGTGATTTGTGGATATTGTTTATGTGAGTGTAGAGCGATCTAGGATTGGCTGGGTCATATAGGACAAGGTCTAAGACATAAGCCAATTCTGGTGCGCTCTGGTATCTGAAACGATATGTTAGAGTGGAATCATTTATGGAAAGAATAGAGTCTAGGAGAGAGCTTTGGGCTTCAGGATGTGACTGTAGAGCGGAGTTAGTCAAATTTACGAGCCATGTAATACTTTCTATTTGTTTGCCTATCGCAATGAAATGCCAGCCTCTCGTGCGGGTAAGGTTGTAGAGACAAGTGCCATTGAATGCAGAGTAGTGCAGTACGGCTTTGACGAGTGTTTTACGAAACTTTGCAAAATCCTTAGGGAGTTTGGAGTGGGTTAGGGTTTCCGCTCCTCTTACGATACGAGACATTTCGTTTGATAGTCGTGCGCGGCTGGCAGTTGTTAGTCTCGTAAGTTGCATGAGGCAATTCGGAATAGAATCAAAGCCTTTCCCTTGGAGAGAGGGCTGATAAAAGAATAGACTACACAATGTGTAGAACAGGTTTTGGAGGTTTTCGCTATTCTCGGGGATTTTAGTGAACCCTTTAGGTAAGAAGTGCGCTTGTTCTAGAGTTGTGAGAATAGGCTTTATCGACGCCAAATCAGTTCTCTGCTCCTCCTCTGTGATGTTGAGCACAATTTCTAAAATCATACGGGTGGCGTATTCTGAACGTTCTGCATAACGTCCTAGCCAGAAAAGGTTGTCAGCGGCTCTGGAAGATAATAACCCTGTGTTACGCTTGATAGGGTGTGTCCTAGTGATGAAGTTTGCATCCACGGTTGATGCGTTTTGCCGTGAGGTAATAATCCAGACGTCTTTACAATAGAGATTTGTAGATGAGGGTGTCTGATATGTTGCTAACCCCCCGGGCATCACTTGATAAGATTCACCATCGAAAAATGCGTAGAATCTAAATTTGACGGGTTGAGGGGAGAGGATTCCGTTCTGCCATGTTGGACTTGTGGAGCAGGCGATATTATGCTCGTGTCCAGATGGGATCATTAAAGGGGCTCCCATGATTTGTTGACAAAGGTCTGGGAGGTGCTTGTAGAGTTGATAGGCTTCTAGAATTCCGCTGCCAGGAGGGTTTAGTAGTTGTACGTTACCGGCTTTGACAACTTCCATTAATCCAGGGACGCCGTTAGGTGATTGGTGCGAAGATGTCAAAGGGTCAGATTCAGTGTCACCGATCTTGCGAATAATGACATGTATTCGAATGAGACCTGAAACGGTTTTTAAGTATACGCGATCATCGCGTACGGTTAGCTCTTCTCCGTCAACCAGTGGTATACCTAAGTATTGGCACAGGAAAACATCTTCGAAATATGAAGAGTTTTGGACTTTAGAAGAGAGTAAGACCACAAGTGGTTCATCAACTCCTTGAGGGGCTTGTTTATGTAATGATTCACGATAGTTCTGAAAGAACTTAATAAGCCTGATTAAGTGTTGCTCCTTATTTATATCAGAGAAGATCTTGGAGGTAGCGATGCGGTGTTCTAATACCAACCCAAGGCCAGCAGGGGCTTCAGTATAGTCTTTTACGACAACCCAATTCCCATAAGGGTCTCTTACCAAATCTGCGGCATAGATGCTTAGGTAGGAGTCTTTATTCTGGCAAGCGTTGACAAGGGTGCGATTATACCGCTCTTGGGAATATAGAAATGAAGAGGGGATGTGTCCTTGTTTGATGAGCGCTTGATCTTCGTAAGAGTCTTTCAGGATGTGGTTGAGAAGCGAGGCTCTCTGTTTTAGAGCGCTCTGAATGAATTGATAATCTTCTTCTCCTAGAATGGCTGGGATGGGGTCGAGTTCGTGACCTCTAGAGTCGTGCTCTTTTTCCGAAAACTCGGCGAATGAGAACCCGTTATCTTTTAAGATGTCGACCCCTTGACTTTGGAGGTTGTCTAACTCGACAGCTCCTAACTCATCCAGCCGGTTAATCAATTCATGCCAATAGTTACCACTTTTCCACTCATCATAATGCCCGCTAATGGTTTGATAATTAGCGGATATTTTATCGTGTAGATCAGTAGATGCAACAGTATCGCTCATTTGGCTACTGTTGCCTTAACTATTAACCGATATCAATCAAATTTCTCTTGTTCTAAGAATATCGTTGCATATCAAGCGTCATTGGGTAGTCGAGACTTGGTTTGCTCTGAATTGGGAACTGTTTGCCCATGGATTTGTTCATCTTGAAGAATCTGGAGCGACGACGAGAGGTCGCTACAAATCCATTGAGAGGGAAGTCTTCGTAGGCCCTGCCACCTGGATGTACAACATGGTACTGACAGCCTCCGAGGGATTTGTCATTCCATGTGTCAATGATATCAAAGGTTAAAGGAGAGTTGATTGGCTTAGTCGGGTGGAGAGCAGAGAATGGAGACCATGCTCTGTATCGGATGCCCGCAATGTACTCGCCTTGTCTTCCGGTTGGGTGGAGTGGGACTTCGACTCCGTTACAAGTGACGACATGTCTGGAGTCTGTTAAGTTAGATACGCGAACCTGCACACGGTCTACAGATGAATCTACATAGCGTGCGGTGCCGGAGGAAGAGGACTCTTCTCCCAAGACGTGCCATGGCTCAATTGCTTGGCGCAATTCAAGCTGGACTAAGTTCTTATCGTATTCTCCAAGCATCGGGAATCTAAACTCATAATGAGGGTCGAACCATTCTTTAGAGAAGTTGATGTCACTGGTTTGCAGGTGATCTAAGACGTCGTGTAAATCCTCTTTCAGGAAGTGAGGTAGCATCCATTTGTCGTGGATAGAGGTATTCCAGCGTACAAGTTTCGCATCATAAGGTTGTTCCCAAAATTTGGTGATGAGGCCACGCATGAGGAGAGATTGGGCAAGTGCCATATCTACATGAGGAGGCATTTCAAACCCTCTAAACTCTAAGAGTCCCAGTCTACCAGAAGGACCAGGCGAGAAGAGTTTGTCGACACAGATTTCCGATCTGTGTGTGTTTCCGGTCATGTCCACAAAGTGGTTTCGTAGAACGCGGTCTACGAGCCACTGGCAATTGTTGAGAATTGTATCATCTGTTGGAAGGGATTGGAACGCGGTCTCTAATTCGTAGAGAGTTTCCGTTCTTGCTTCATCAATCCGAGGTGCTTGGGATGTTGGTCCGATGAATTGCCCTGAGAAAAAGTAAGAGAGGGAAGGGTGGTTATTGAAATACGTAACCAGAGATTTAATGAGGTCTGGTTTGCGTAGGAACGGAGACTCTAATGGGCTTTCACCCCCTACTACGATGTGGTTTCCTCCACCAGTTCCGTGGTGTCTTCCGTCTTGCATGAACTTTTCTGTGCCTAGTCCAACTTGACGTGCCTCTTCGTATAGAATGTCAGCTTTGTCTACGATTTCGTCCCATGTTTTAGACGGGTGAATGTTTACTTCAATGACTCCCGGGTCTGGGGTCACGGAGAAAGAGTTGATTCGAGGGTCTGAAGGCGGTTTGTATCCTTCAATGCGAATCGGTGTTCCTAGTTGAGAAGAGGTTTCTTCAATAGCTTCGACCAATTCAAGATAATCTGCTGATTGCGAGAGGGGTGGTAAGAAGACATTAAGTCTTCCATCCCTTGGCTCGACACAGAGCGCCGTACGTACTTGATCGGCTGCAGATTGGTGTGTTTGAGGAGCTTTTTCAGCTTTCTTTTGTTGTTCTTCGTACCATTCACGAATTCCTTCAAGCGCCTTTTTCCGATCCGATTCGCTACGGAATGGCTTCTTCTGTGCGCTTGGCTCAGCAGGCAAGTCAATTGGTTTGTCTGATGCTTTTGCCCAAGGGAGCCCATCGATTGGGAGGCGGTATCCCATAGGGTGATTTCCAGGGTGAAGATACATTTCTTCTGTGCCAAGGAACCATGGGCCGGATTTCCACGCATCAGGGTAGACGCTTCGTGCGATGGGTAACATGTGGCCGATTTCCTTGCCTAAACCTTCCTCAAAGACTTTTGCAATCGCGTCTCGTTCGAGCTTGTCTGCGAGTCTATTATCTGTCGGAGTGACATTCATTGGGAGGCGACGCTCCTTCCACATATAATAATAGATATCCTCGTATCCAGCTCTTATGAAGTCTGGTTTGACTCCTAGATTTTTGGCTAAGAGTTCGGTGAAGGCCTTCGACTCTTTCTCAGTGTGCCCATAGTTTACATCAGCTCTTGCGAAGAGTTCTGGGTTATTCCAGATCTTTTCTCCATCTTTACGCCAATAGGCACTGTAAGCCCACCTTGGAAGGGGTTCTCCTGGGTACCATTTCCCCTGGCCATGATGTAGGAATCCACCTGGGGCAAATTTTTTATAATACTTGTGTAGAAGCTCGTCCGCGTAACGCTCCTTTGTCGGTCCGAGGGCGTCCACATTCCATTCGTCTGCTTCCATATTTAGTGAGGAGACAAAGGTGGGCTCTCCACCCATCGTGAGACGCATGTCATTCTCCTTGATACGTTTATCGAGGATGCGTCCAGCTTCTCGGATTTCGATTGATTGTTCCTTTGTGTAAGGCAGACTCGTACGTGGAGTTTCCTTAATACGTTCGACTTTCATATCAAAGTCGAAGTCAACTTCGAGTTCGTCTTGGCAATAAATACCACCTGAGATCGGAGCTGCGTTACTGTAATGCGCTGTAGAGCATAGAGGGATGTGTCCTTCTCCAGCAAGGAGACCAGAGGTCGGGTCGAGACCAATCCAGCCTGCTCCAGGGAGGTAAATCTCAGTCCATGCGTGTAAATCTGTGAAGTCAGTAGCTGCTCCATCTAGTTCGCCATCTAGTGTGGTGAGGTCAGCCTTGAGTTGAATCAAATAACCCGAACAAAAACGAGAGGCGATACCAAGCCTTCTCATAATGTGTACAAGTAACCATGCCGAATCTCTACACGAGCCTGTGCCGAGCTTTAGAGTTTCACCTGGAGACTGGACACCTGGCTCTAATCGAATATTGTAATCAATCGCATCATAAACAGCCTTGTTTACTGACATCATAAAGTCATTCATCGTCATCCCATCCTTAATTGGTAGAGATTTTACGAAGGCGTCAAACTGAGCGGAGGAGCGTTGTTTGATGAGATATGGACGTAAATCTTTTTTGAGGTCTTTGGCGTACTCGAAGGGGAAGTGTTGAGCCTCTTCTTCTAGAAAGTAATCGAATGGATTGATTGTGACTAGATCTGCAATCAGCTCCGTTTCTATACTCAAGACATCAGTATAATCCTGAAAGACCACTCTCGCGAGATAGTTTCCTTGAGGGTCTTGTTGCCAATTGATGAAGTGATTCTCAGGTGTGACCTTTAGAGAGTATGCAGGAATTGGGGTCTTAGCATGACTTGCGGGGCGTAGACGAATGGTCTGTGCCCCTAGCTTGACAGGCTTAGGGTACTTGTATGTCGTCCTGTGATAGAGTGAACAAAGTATAGACATGAGATGAAGAAATTATAGAATATGATTAAGCTTGTAAAAGCAGAGCGGTTCCGTTTATCTAATGAAACCCTATACTCCAAGTAAAAACGATGCTATTTGAGAATTATGAACCCGTCAAAGCATATGATGAGGTTTTCGACCAAGCAGGGAACGTTAGACCACATTATCAGAAGTTGTTTAATCGTTTGACGAAGCTGAGCAAAAGTGAATTAGAAACTATACAAAGCACACTAAGTTTGTCCTTTCTTAAGCAGGGTGTGACCTTTACCGTCTATAATGATAACCAAGGGACGGAGCGTATTTTTCCATTTGACCCAATCCCTCGTGTGATTCCTAAAGCTGAATGGTCGGTCTTAGAAAAAGGGTTAGAGCAGCGCATTAGAGCTCTTAATGCGTTCCTTAAGGATATTTACTTTGATCAAAAGATTATTAAGGACAAGGTGATCCCCTTGGAGTATATCGAATCAGCGTCACATTACAGAAAGGAGTTTAGAGGGGTGAAGGTGCCTCATGATGCATATATCCAGATTTGTGGGACGGATTTGATACGTGATGTTGATGGAAGCTATTTGATCTTAGAGGATAATGGGAGAACCCCTTCAGGTGCGAGTTACATGTTGGAGAATAGAGCTGCGATGAAGAAGGTCTACCCAAAGGCTTTTAAGGCGATGGGTGTTCGTCCAGTGACTTCATATGCAGATATGTTGCATGAGACTTTACAGAGCTTATGCTTGGATACGCAGAAGGAGCCTGTATGTGTCTTATTAACCCCAGGGATGTATAATAGTGCATACTATGAGCACACGTTCTTAGCACGTAAAATGGGGATTCAAATTGTTGAGGGGCAAGACCTTGTGATCAAAGACGATATGGTCTTCATGAAAACAACGAGAGGGTTAAAGCGTGTTGATGTCATTTATCGTCGTATAGATGATGACTTTATAGACCCAGAAGTCTTTAGAAAGGATTCAATGCTTGGCGTACCTGGGTTGATGAGAGCTTACCGTGCGGGTAATGTGGTCTTATCAAATGCCGTAGGAACAGGAGTAGCAGATGATAAGGTGATTTATGCCTTTGTTCCAAAGATGATAAAGTACTATTTAGGAGAGGAGCCTATTCTAAATAATGTCGAGACATATGTAGCCAATGAGCCTGATGACATGAAGTACATTATGGATAACCTTGAAAACCTTGTCGTCAAGGCCGCTAATGAATCAGGCGGATACGGGATGCTTGTGGGGCCAAAGTCCACTAAGAAGGAAATTGAAGAGTTTAGAGAGCTTATTAAGGCTGACCCACGTAACTACATTGCACAACCCATGATTTCCCTATCTACGCATCCGACGTTATGTGAGGATGAGGTAGGGGCGCGACACATTGATCTCCGTCCATACATTCTGTGTGGTAAGGAGGTGAAGGTTGTTCCTGGAGGGTTAACAAGAGTCGCCCTGACGAAAGGATCTATTGTGGTGAATTCCTCTCAAGGAGGAGGGAGTAAAGACACTTGGGTTTTAGATCATTAATCAAATTTTTATCAGTATATTATGTTATCACGTGTTGCGGAATCATTGATGTGGATGGCTCGTTATTTAGAACGCGCCAACAGCCTCTCTCGGATTGTAGAGGCTGTGGAGGAGTTTTCCCTCGATCATCACCATCCAGAGTTAAGTAATGAGGAGGCCTTTTGGAGTCCTGTATATGATGTATTAAATCTCTCGGATCAGAAGGAGTGTTATATTAAGGAGGAGAATGAATTGAGCATTATTCATCATCTTCTCTTGGATCGAGATAATATGAGTTCTGTGGCGTCATGTATTGCGGCGGCTCGCTTCAATGCTAGAGGAGTGAGAGATCAGATCATGGATGAGGCTTGGGAGGTTATTAATGACCTGCATCTCTACTGTAAGGAGCAGGGAGAATCGAGCGAGGATGTAAATGTCGCTGAGTTTGGCGCCAAGATTAGACATTCAGTTTTGTGCTTTAGAGGTCTTGTTTGTTCGACAATGGAGCAAACTGAAGCGTGGGGGTTCTTACTCTTAGGGATGAGAATCGAGCGTGCAGATCAAACCTCACGCCTGCTAGACCTTCAGACCTTTATGCTTGCGAGTGATCGTAGGTCGAAGGGGCTATTAGAACCTTACCTTTGGTTAATAGTTCTCAAAGTGAGTAGTGGCAATACGACAGGTTTTGCCAGTTCCAAGTCGTATTGGAAGAAGATCGAAAACTCGCTACTTTTTGATGTGGTTCAACCAAACTCTATTCGCTCTTTGGTGAGTAAGGTTAACGATATGTTGCATCACCTCTCAGGGGCTAGACCTGGAATCGTGTCTAATGAAGCCGAGCAGGCATGTAGCCTATTGCAAGCGGATCTTGATTTGAAGGCTCTAACAGGCTTAGATGAGGAAGATCTGCACCAATACATAGACCGTGTCCAACAAGGGTTGGTCGAGATTTCTAATGCGATCTTACAGGAGTACATTTATATTTCCTAAAGTATAAAGTTCGTTGAGCAGAGAGGGAGAATGTATTAGACATGCATTTGTTACCTCTCTTTTTTTATTATGGGGACTTTTGGAACCCTGCACGTAGAGGAGGTCAGAGCTCCCCTTATCTGCTCTCAGGAGCGAACGCGCTTCTGAGTCATCATGAATTCATTGCCCGCAGGGTCGATGCACATCGCTAGGTGTAGAGGTTCTTCCTCCGTATCTACAGGTTCTGCAGTTAAGGCGCCTCCGCATTCTTCGAGCTCTTTGATCCCTTCTCTGAGGTCTTCTACTTGGAAGGTGAGTCCCGTCCATTGGCGTTCTTTTTGATCTCCTCCTCCGTGTATACCAATAATAGCGTTTCCAATGACGACTTCACTCCACACTTCCATACGTAACGTGACCTCTCCTTGAAACAAGTTGGCATAGAAGTCGACGCATTCTTCCCAGTTGTGAGCCCAAAGGGCATATTTTACTTTTGATACGACCATAGATAGCGAGAATGTATGCTAAGCCGAGATGTTGTCATCTCTTAAATCTAACTGGTGCGATCTTTCCCTTGAGATAGAGTTACGTTTGTTGAGGGTATTCGTCTGGGGTGATAAATACGGGCTTTGTAAGGGATGGTAACTTCACTAGAGTACATCGGGTAAGGGGCGATGTGAGGTCTAGAGGTTCGCATTGATGTTCCCCAATGGAGTTTACCTCAACAGGCCAAAGAGGTTTAGGAATCATTAGCGGGCGTGGATTTTTTGGGAAGTGTGAGATAAATTCCTCTTGTCGCAACCAAAGCCCCCTTCGAGCCAGAGGGTGCAAAAACCGAGGAGTGGCCTTGTGAGGTGCAGAGATGTGATCAAAGAGGCATCCAATCGTTAGTTGGTTTGAGATCAGGGGTTCTGTTTGATAGGTGGACGGT
>CAYUKP010000056.1:6211-10347 GCA_964445335.1 uncultured Verrucomicrobiales bacterium | reverse complement strand
TTGAAGAAGAAGCTCCTGTTGAAGAAGAGGTAATGTAAGCTCTCCTTTCCCAAATTCTTATTTTTATGCAGACGATACATGCCCTTTGGGCATGTATTTTTTTTCGGACTTCTCTTTTCCCAAGCGCCTACAGATCAAAAAATGCTCTCAAGGCAGAACAGAATAGTGAAAGAAAAGAACTAAGATACCTCGAAAGTTTAGTTGAAGAAGAAGCCCCTGCTAAAGAAGAGGCAATATGGGCTCTCCTTTCTAGAATTCTGATTTTGATACCTCACTAAGTGCCTCTCTACTAAGAGAACCTTTTGATGCAGCTTTTCTTTGTAAGAGGATTATCAAATTTATGTTACTCAAAACTTAAAGGTCAACACTAATAATAACAAATTATTACAAAATAAAAATTTATATTTTGCACATAAAATTAAAAAATTGAAAATCTTTACTTAAAATAGGTTAAGTATTCATACTTCATTCATTCTATTAATGATAAGATGTTTTTCATATTACAAGAAGTAAGAACACCTCACCCTTTATTATGAAATTTCCAAACATCCCCAAGACTCTACTAGCAGGCATCCTATTATCTATTAGCTTTAGCCCTTTAATGGCTCAATCTCAAATGCATGAAAGACTAGAAGGTCATGAAGAGTCTGAAGGATGTCCAAGACCTTTTCACCACCACCACATCCCTCTCGATGAATATACTCCGATAGTGGATTACTCTCATTATTCAGAAGCTGATGTCTCAGAAGCTCTTACCCAATTAGAAGAGACATTTGAAGATGCTCTAGACAAACTGGAAGCTCACAAAAGAGAAGGCCGTAACCTCAGAGATCAAATCAACGACACCATCGAAAAAATTAATTTGAGTCACGACGTCGTAGCTAAGAAGACTCTCGAAGATGAACTCTCTGCCCTTATGGATCACAGAGAAGTGCATAGAAAAGAGAAAAGAATATTTCACGATGAACGAATGATGCTTCGACTTGAAATGAGATATCTAAATGAATTGAGAAACTCTAAGATAAAGACGCTGTCTATCTAACCCTTTTGACCTAACGGTTTGCCACCTGTCATCGCTATATTCTAACGTAAATACTCTCATATATAGGAATATAGAACAAACCGTTAGGTTTTCTGGGGGGCTCATCAGACGAATCCTCAGCTGAAATAGATACCAAAAATCTATTCCAATGTAGTCCCCTACTCTACATATTTTTCAGATTGATTTCTAAAGCCCGTATAAGAGCTTGAACCTCTGCGCTAGATCATCTTTACAAGAATATGCAAGTTCTCATTATTGCTTTAAGCTCCGCGGTTCTCTACCTCATCAGTTATCACACATATGGGAAATGGTTGGGGCAAAAGATATTCAAACTCAGCACACAAAACACGACACCAGCAGTTGCTCAAAATGACGGAGAAGACTATGTTCCGACTTCGAAGGGCATCGTTTTCGGACACCACTTTACCTCCATTGCAGGAACAGGTCCTATTGTCGGCCCAGCTCTTGCTGTAATCTGGGGGTGGGTTCCTGCGCTTTTATGGGTATTGTTTGGCTCTATTTTTATCGGTGCAGTACATGACCTCGGAGCCCTTGTCGTCTCCTTACGTAACCAAGGAAAAACCGTTGGAGACATCGCTGGAACGGTTCTCTCTCCTAGAGCAAAACTCTTATTTTTAATTATCCTCTTCCTCTCTCTCACCATTGTTTTAGCCATTTTTGGGTTGGTTATCGCTGCGGTGTTTAAGATCTACCCTCTCGCAATCACTCCCTGTCTCTTACAGATTCCGATTGCACTCTGTATCGGGGGATTTTTGCACAAGCGTAAGGTTGCCCTACTTATCCCCTCACTACTAACTCTTGGCCTCATGTACCTTACCGTAGGATTTGGTAATGTAGGCATTCTGCAATCCATCAATACCACCTTAGCAAACCTCCCTATTATTTATTGGGTCGCGATCCTTCTGGTCTACTCTTATATCGCCTCTGTTCTCCCTGTATGGCTTCTCTTACAGCCTCGTGACTACATTAATTCACTTCAATTACTCACGACCTTAGGGCTGATTCTCGTCGGCTTAGTTACCGCTTCCTTTTTAGGTCTCACCCACGCAGGGGTAACCCAACCTTTAGAAATTGTCGCTCCTGCGATTCATTGGAACCCAGCAGGGGCACCTCCACTCTTTCCTTTTTTATTCATTGTCGTAGCATGTGGAGCAGTTTCAGGCTTCCATTGCTTGGTTTCTTCTGGCACCTCGTCTAAGCAAATCAAATGTGAATCTGATGCCACAGCCATTGGTTATGGCTCTATGCTCACAGAAGGCTTTCTCGCCATTATTGTCATTTTAGCATGTGTTGCGGGCATCGGCCTCGGAGTGCAAACAGACTCAGGATTACTCTTAGGTGAGGCAGCCTATCTCAACCGTTACGCATCTTGGGGAGCCGCCGAAGGTCTCGGAGCTAAGATTGGGGCTTTTGTAGACGGCTCTTCCAACTTCCTTCAAACCTTAGGGATTTCCGCTCAGTTCTCTATTGCAATCATGGGCGTATTTGTCGCGTCTTTTGCGGCCACTACACTAGATACAGCTTGTCGTCTTCAGCGATACGTTACCCAAGAGCTTGCGGCTCAAATAAACGTGCAACCTCTGACAACCAAACACGGAGCTACTCTCTTTGCCATTCTTCTCGCGGGAGCTATTGCAGCCCCTCCAACAGCTGGCACAGAATGGTCAATAGCGAATATGGGGAAAGGAGGCGTCCTCTTATGGCCTCTCTTTGGTGCCACAAATCAACTGCTTGGTGGGATCGCCTTCTTGGTTATTATCTTTTGGCTCAAGCGCCACAACCGCCCTACATGGTTCATCGCCCCTGCGGCTATTGTCATGCTCATCCTTCCTGGGTATGCGACGTGTTATCAACTATTCTGTGGCTCAGAAGCTTGGCTTATGAGTGAGACTCCCAACTATTTGCTTTCTATCCTAGGATTCGTCACCCTCTTACTAGAAGCTTACATTATAAAAGAAGCCTTCATGGTATGGAGACGCACAAAAAAAGACACAGCATTGATTGCCTCTCCTATTCTGGAGCCGTAAAAGAAATGTCACTTTCACCGAGAAACTCTGCTTCAGATGCCTCGGCATAGCGAATCTTCTCTCCCACTTTATTCCCATTCATTAAGAAACTCTCATGGTGAGTCGGGAATAAAACTCCGGAGAGTTTATACCACCCTTCATAGGTTAGTAGTTTTTCCACAGGAGGCTTACCACCTGAAACAACAGGATGCGTCACTATATAACGCACGCCCTTCACGAGATACGTATCAGGATCGATAAGAACGATATAGTAATCATCTGGAGTCTCTCCCGTATCTGGCTCATAAGTAACCTTCACTTGTAAGTAGTCACGACCTCGGAAGGAAAGAGTCTCTGATAACCTTTGATGCTTTGTGCCAGGGTCAGCTAAAACATGTGGCACTCCTACAAAGTAGTACGGAGTCAAAGCCCAAAAATCTGGAGGAGTCATCAATTGGGCATCCCTTGGATTAACCCACGCTTTCCTTCCATCCCATCCAAAGGTGATCGGAGTCTCACCTCCATTGACTTCATGCACCGCTCGTGAAGACCACGTGTCTACCACTTGAGTTGTATCCTTTGTTAGCCCCCCTTTATCTGTCATATGGTACGCCCAACGAAATTTAAGCAGCCCATTAGAAAACCACTGTCCTAACCCTCCATGCGCCTTAATCGATTTCCATAGCAGTTGACCGCCTTCAGTTTTTTGCAAATGAGTTTTTGACCCAGACACTCGCTCCTCTACTTCTGAAGCTAATGGTTTTGTGTAAGTTGGTTGTGCAAATACATTTCCTACTAACACAAGCGAGAGCGAGAGCTTCTTAAGTCCATGAAATAAAACCATCTCCTATACGAGATGCTCCCTCGCTCCTTTATTCCCTCAATCCATTAGCATAAGTGGCTTTTTGTCAGCGTCATTCATAATTAAACCCAAAAAAAACTTTACCTCGTGGAACCTTAACCTGACATAACGTCAAATAAAAAATTATGTCTACTTCATTAGAACTAGCAAAAGCATGTGCAAAGGCCGCATATGATGTCCAAGCAGAAGAGATTAAAGTATTAGA
>CAYUKP010000056.1:0-6111 GCA_964445335.1 uncultured Verrucomicrobiales bacterium | reverse complement strand
TCAATCACGCAACCTATTTACATTAGTCCTGAGATGGGCTCCACTCTTCAGGAGAAGCAAGGTTGAATGCTTGCTCTAGACCTACAAGGTCGCTCGAAGGCTTAAGGGTCTCGAAGGACGCAGACTCTTTCTGAAGTTGCTCTTCAGTGTAGCTAACAGCCTTAACAGAGAGACCGATACGACGCTCTACGCGATCAACCTTAATGACACGAGCTTCTACTTCGTCACCAACTTTGATAACGTCTTTCACACGCTCTACGTGATCTTCAGAAAGCTGAGAAATGTGGATGAGGCCGTCGATGTCACCTTCAAGGTTTACGAAGGCTCCGAAGCTTGCGATCTTAGCAACAGAACCGCTAACAACGTCTCCAACCTTGAAGCGCTCTTCGATGTTCTCCCATGGATCCATTCCAACTTGCTTGATCCCTAGGGATACACGCTCATTTTCGTGATCGATCTGTAGAACAACTGCTTCTACTTCGTCACCTTTCTTGATAACCTCAGATGGGTGATTGATCTTACGTGTCCAAGAGAGGTCAGAAACGTGGATCATTCCGTCGATACCTTCTTCTAGACCAACGAATGCTCCATAAGAGGTAAGGTTACGCACAGAACCGGTGATCTTGGTACCAATTGGGTAACGCTCTTCGATCTTCTCCCATGGGTTCTCGTCTAGTTGACGTACGCCGAGGGAAATCTTCTGCTCTTCGGTAGAAACACCAAGAACAACTGCCTTGATCTCTTGATCAAGCTCAAGAACATCAGATGGACGGGAAATACGCTTAACCCAGCTAAGCTCAGAAACGTGAACAAGACCTTCAACACCTTTCTCTAGCTCAACAAACGCTCCATAAGGAAGAAGCTTGGTAACTTTTCCAGAAACTTCTTTGCCAATTGGGTACTTCGCAAGGATGTCCTGCCATGGGTTGTCGCTCATTTGCTTCAATCCAAGAGACACACGCTCTTTGTCCTTGTCGATTTCTAAGATTTGAACCTCTAATGGCTGACCAATACGAACCATTTCTGATGGGTGCGTCACGCGACCCCAGCTCATGTCGGTAATGTGGAGAAGTCCGTCCATCCCTTCGAGATCAACGAATGCTCCAAAGTCTGTGATGTTCTTCACAACACCTGTTACTTTGTCTCCAACAACAACAGTTTGTAAGAACTTCTGACGACGCTCTGAACGCTCTGCTTCGATTACTTCACGACGGCTGAGAACAACGTTCTTGCGGTCTTCATTGATTTTTACGATCTTAAACTCGTAAACATTCCCCACATACTCTGAAAGATCCTTTGGAGGAATAATATCTACTTGTGAACCAGGTAAAAAGGCTTCTACACCTACGTTCACGGTAAGGCCGCCTTTAACAGCTGCTTTTACCTTACCTTTTACTAGGCCACCGTCTTCATATACTCCAACGATTTTCTCCCAGTTCTGCTTATACGCAGCTTTCTCTTTAGAAAGAACGACCATTCCTTCGTCGTCTTCTAGTTTCTCCAAAAGGACTTCGATCTCATCTCCAACTTCGATTTCTTCTCCATCGAACTCGTTAGACATAATGACTCCTTCTGATTTGTAACCAATGTTTACGATCACGACTTGTGGACGGACAGCAATAATGGTTCCGTTCACGATTGATCCTTCCTTAAACTCACGGAAGTTTGCATTGATAAGTGCATCGAGCTCTGGGCTAAGTGCCGAGTCTGCAGCTGCTGTTGACATAATAATTTTATTTAGGGTTTAGTTTAGTTTCGGGGTGACACAGCGCTTTGACTCGCGTGAGGTGTCACCTAGTTTGCCTCTATTTCTTATCACAGTACGAGGCACCGACCTGTCATAAGATAATGGGTGTGTAAAGTGGGAGGCTCAAGACCTCAAGCAAAAAAAGCCCCCTTCTCTATACCTGTAGACTTTTGATTATCGCGTCGCTCCATCATTCACTCCACGCATTTTATAAGCGTTTTCGAGTCCTTCACTTATCCTTTCTGAAAGTTTCACTCCCATTGTGATAGATTTGGTCGCATAAAGTTGTCCTGCTGGGCTCTTCATCATCGTATTTATCGTCTTCAGCTCCTCTTTAGTAAACGTCTCACTCACGACATTAAACAACGCTTCCTCCATGACACTCCACCCCATATAACTTTCAAAGTGCGTCTTCAGCTCCTTCTCTAATGCCGCATTTCCTCCAGAAAGCTTTTCTGCATACGTTTGATTCGTCGCTTCGATCATTTCTTTACTCTTTGACAGTTTGATGTGTTCGTTGACCAATGCATATTTGGATTCTTGTGCATGTGCCAGAGGCCCCAAAAGAGCCATAACGGAAAGAGTGAGTAATGCTTTATGTCTTTTCATAGTTTGATTGGTGTGTCCTCTGAGAGCATCTTTAGAAGATAGATTGCATACTTTCAATACTATCAGGGAATTATATTAATAAAAATAAACTTAATTGGATAAACTTTACAACCAGATGTGTCAAAAAACTTTAAATAAAGGAAAGCGGAGACTAAGATAAATGCATCCCAAAAACAGCCCCCCTTCTGAACTGGATTTCTCCCTCACGCAGTATATACCACAAGAGAAGAGAATTTAAGCTAAAGAAAAATGCCTGCTCTGATTATGCCATTTAAATAATCAAGGCAGACGAATTTTCGGAGAAATGTAAAAAACCTATTGTCCCGTCAGTTGCCATGAGGAATTTTTACAATCACAAATCAACCATGAGAGATTTCTTCTCACCTAGAACGTCCGCCTAACTATTTGACATGCTCTACGATAATTCTAAATCCGAAACCTCCGTATCTACCTGGATCAGAGAACAGACCAATACCGGGAATTTTGATGTTACCAGTGGTTACTTTACCGTAGGCGTCCTAGAGTTTCTGTCTCGTGAGATCAACGATAAGATCAAACAATTCAGATTCATCCTCGGAGACATTGTTAGCAACGAGCAAGATCTCGATAAACCCATTAACCTGCTCACTGAGACTATCACGATTGAGGCGGCGATTCAGCTCAATAGCGTAGCGAAAGAGGCGGTGGCCTTTCTTAAGCAAGAGAAAGTGGAGGTTTGCACGGTAGAACCAAACTTCTGCCACGCCAAGACTATTCTCTCCCGTTCCAGAACAGTCCCTGATAGCTATTACGTCACTGGGAGCTCGAACCTCACCGAGGCTGGATTAGGAATGAAGCCGACCGCTAATGTCGAACTCAACATTGTCGGCCAAGGGACAGCTCCAGATTACCAAGAAATCTGCCGCTGGTTTGATGCGCTGTGGAGCACCCCTAAGACACAAAACTTTAAGACCGTTTAGGGGAAGAAGGTCAACTTCAAGAAATACCTCATCCAACAGATCGAAGAAATCTTCAAGGTCTATACTCCCAGAGAGCTGTATTACAAGACCCTCTTTGAGCTATTCCGAGATCAACTCATCGACCTTGAGCCAGACCCCGAACTGCAACGCAATATAGGAAGCCTTAAAACCACAAAAATCTACAATAAGCTCTACACCTTCCAGCAGAAAGGCGTTCTCAGTCTCATTATGAAGCTAAAGGATTATGACGGCGCGATTCTAGCGGACGCCGTAGGGCTTGGGAAGACATGGTCGGCGCTAGCCGTCATTAAGTATTACGAGTATGAGGGGTATCAGCCGATTCTACTCTGCCCTAAGAAGCTTGCAAAAAATTGGGAACGCTACCGTAAGACGATGAACTCAATTTTCGAAAATGATCAGCTTGACTACATTATTCGCTATCACACCGACCTACAAGATAACCGAATCGAGACCAATCATACTGGAGGACTAACGCTGGAGCACTTACAAAGCGACAAGCCTAAGCTCCTTGTAATCGACGAGAGCCATAACCTGCGTAACAGTAAATCTGGACGCTATAAGTACCTCCTAGAGAATATTTTACAGAAGAATAAGAATATCAAAGTCCTTCTCCTCTCAGCTACTCCGATCAATAATGACTTCAAGGACTTACGGAACCAGCTCCTCCTCATGACCAAGGGGAGTGATCAGGGCTTTGCGGATAAGAAAGGGATCATGGTGGACCACCTAGAGCGTAAGTTTGCTCTTGCTAGTAAGGCCTTCAATGATTGGAGTTCTGATCCTGATCGAAACGTCTCTACACTCTTAAGGGGACTCCCTGAGGAAGTAATCCGGCTCATGGATCGCCTCGTCATCGCACGGACGCGACAGCATATTAAGGGGCTATCCGATGACTTCACCTTCCCCGAAATGACTCCGCCTCAGAATGAATACTTGGATTCACTTAACATCGACCGATACCAATCCTTTAAGTCCATTCTCAATGATCTTCCGCAATACTTCGCCGCCTATAAGCCCGCAGTCTATGCCGATATGGGAAATGCCCAAGGCGTGCTCTATGATGAGGCGCAACGCGACCGCATGCTCGTGGTTATGCTCAATAAGCTTCTCGTGAAGCGCCTCGAGTCCTCCTGGTCAGCCTTCCATCGCACGCTTAAGAAGGTGCTATCTGTTCATATCGCCGCCTCACAGGCTGTCACCAACTTCCTGGCAGGAACATCTACAGGGGATTTTGATTTAGGGTTACACCTAGATTTAGAGGAGGAACTGAATTTTGCACCCCCTGGCAACCTCGACGCCGCCGTTGGTAAACGTCGCATTAAGCTCTCAGACATCCAATCAGCAGGGAATATCGAGGCCTTTCAGACTCATCTAGAGGATGATATCAGCCGACTTGAGCGACTCATTGACGTCCTCGATGAATATGAAGCCCGGGTCGATAGTGAGACCACCCATGCCAGCGTAGATCACAAGCTCCAACGGCTCATGGAGCTACTAAACGAGCAACTCTCCCCGTCTAAAGACCCGAACCAACGCCGCCTCCTCGTCTTTACAAGCTATAAGGACACCGCTAACTATCTCTTCGATGAGCTTAAAGACCGAGGGTACACTAAGATGATCACCATCAGTGGTGACGGCGTGCGCACCTCGCAGTTTCCAGACGCCCTAGAGACTAAGATCGAGCCTTACCTAGAGCGCTTCTGCCCTTTTACTAAGCTCTACATGGAGCGTGACTGGCAGGCCTTACCATTCGAGAAGACAACGGATTGGGATGGCTTCGGGCAATGGAAGGAATGGGTACAAGGGGTAAACGAAAACGTTGCGCACAAGTTATCGTCGCCCGTCGAAATCATTATCGCTACCGACTGCCTCAGCGAAGGACAGAACCTCCAAGACTGTGATACCATCATTAACTACGATATCCACTGGAACCCCGTGCGCCTCATCCAGCGCTTAGGTCGTATTGACCGGATCGGGTCTCCTAACACTACCGTGAGAGGAATCAACTTCTGGCCATCTCCCTCCCTTGATGAGTATCTTGAGCTCCAGCACCGAGTAGAAAACCGCGCCGTTGCCATCGCCACCGTAGGAGCAGAGGTACCCAGCATTACCGAGGATGTTGCCACCCGTCTCCAAGACGATGACTTCCAGCAGGAGCAGGAGGCCAAGATGCTTAAGCACCTAGAAACCTCCTGGGAAGACTTAGAGGAAGATACGCAAGCCCTCAGCTTTGCAGATCTCTCCCTGGAGCTCTTTCGCCAAGATCTCCTAAAGGAGCTAAACCAGAACCAACAGCAATACCAGAACATGCCCCTAGGAGTCTACACTGGCTTCAGGAACACGGCTACAGCCCCCCGTGAAGGGATTGTAGCCCTCATGGGGTACCCCGCTCGCAGAGGTGGAGCGCAGACACCCTATAAACGCCACAACCTCGTCTTCATTTCTCCCGAGGGACACTCCATTTACGATAAGCCTGGCGATGTGCTCAAGCTCCTCTCGGATCACCAATCCGCAGAGCGCTACGTGGATCGTAAGATCGACCAAAACGACCCTACCACTCTCCAATCCCTCTCACACACCCTCAAGTCTTGGATGGCATCCTTCTCCTCGGGGGATGCCCTAGATGACCTCATTGGAGGGCTCCAATCTGGTGACCTCATCACCCAAGCTCAGGTCTCAAACAACTCCACCCTAGAGGAACAGTATGACCCAAACAACTGCGACCTCATTTTGTGGTTTCATGTTTCTGCCGAATCGGCTTAGATCCCTCTATCA
>CAYUKP010000055.1:0-10389 GCA_964445335.1 uncultured Verrucomicrobiales bacterium | reverse complement strand
ATCGTATTATTGCTGCCAAAGCTGACTGCTATTCCTGACGCCTGATGGTTGGAAAGAATATTTTTGAGGTGTCCTTTAGAATTGATCCACTGCGAGACAAACCTCTCAGCAGCTTGGCTTTCAGGAATGCCCTGAAGCACTGCAACGTTTTCGGCAATGGATCCAGAGACTCCGCTAGCACGAAGCTTATGAGAGCGTTGTGAGAACCGATCGTGGTTTATATGCAAAAGGTTGCCTTTGCTTTGGGCCTTATGCATCATGTAGTTTGAATGCGTTTCTGCCGCCTCCCTTAAGGTTTCATGAGAAGAGAGCTTAGGCAGTCCTTTACCCATTCTAAAGGCATTAATTGCCTGATGAATTTCTCGTTCGATCTTCGATGCACTGCCTGTATTATAAGTTGTCTTTATTGTAGGTATTTGGGACGGAGGTATACTTTGCTTGGTGGAGGGAGCACACGAAACAAACATCCAAAAAACTATGGTGTATGAGATGAAGGCTTTAATCATATCGTTAGCTTATTCTTATATCGTAATAAATGCCTCTTTTAAAGAGTGGGTTTATTTATTGTTTAATAATGGGGTTGCGGATTGTAATGCTTCACCTAAGGGGGTGTTCCGATAAGTTAAGTAATGGGCTGTGATTAGGGTTGTGGCCTTATCCTGTTGGTTGTGTTCTGTATAATAAGAAGTTTGATGCAGAATATTTCTTACTTTTGCTTCTGGAGTTAGAGCATATCTCTGAGCTAACCGAAAGTATGACAGACATTTCTCATGGTTTTTCAAATGCCTTAATGCAAGACCAGCAACCTCATAGAAGAGTGAGGAGTTTTCTGAGGTGGCTTTGACTGTGAGTTTTTCGAATGAGGACTTCCGATCTAAAGGTGCTATTTTGGATAGGTAACCGAAGTCTCCAGACTTGGGTGAGTGTTTAAAAGGTCTGTAGAGGGGGTCTCCTAAAACAATGTTATGCCATGATAAATTGGGGGTTGCGCGCCAAGCGCTCTCTGCTAAGCTTAGGCCTTCTAAGAGATAAGAATTAAAGCGGTCTAAGTGGGTGGTAAGATGTAGAAATGGTTCGTTAACATTCCCCAACGTGGCACAAGCGCCTCTCGCAAGAAGGGGGCCAGCCCAATAATTGTTTTTGTTGTGAAGGGAAAGACAGCTATAGGAGTGTATGTGGACAGCTATGGCTCCACGATTAAATTGAGGAGATTTGAGAGCTCCTGAGCAGTGGGGTGCGTACCATCCATAGTAGAGAGAGGATTGTGTGAGAGGGTAGCCTTTTGGGTAGAGGCTTGGTGAAGAATCCACTATAGTTGGGATTCCTTGTCTAAAGTTTTGCTGAGTGATGTTATCTAACCAATTATCTCCCATTTGCAGGCCATTCTTTTTGCAGGCTTTATCTATATAGCAAAACCCTGAAAGGCCTTCCGATTCAACTTTTATAGAATCATCTATTATACGAAAGCATGTTGTAGGAGTTGGTGCATCTATACGACCAACAAGTACAATTGCATCCTTATTTTTTGTGACCGCTTTATTGTTTTTTCTTTCATAGAGAGGGTTTGGAATAGAACTGATGAGTGGGGAATCTATAAGGGCTAGAGTTGTCAGCTCGCTATCTATACTAGCGGCGCGTGTCTTGACTCTCAGGAGTGCACGTTCTCTTTTGGGTAGGTCTTTTTTAATAGACACTTTGGTCTTAAGGGGGACTCCATAAATAGTGGTGAGTGCCTTAAATTTTATGGTTTGATTGGGGAGATCCAGTAGGGCACGATCACTTAGCTCCTCTCTGAGAGGGGAGAGGATGAAGCGATTATAGTCATCCACGCTAATGGATTTAGACGTGGGCATGGGGAGGCCAATGACGTTTTTTGAGGGGATTTTTCGTTTTTTTTGATAATATAGGGCAATACTTTCGGAATCCGATACTTTAGTATTAAATAAAATTACGGTGGACTCTGGGGTGAGCGCAAAAGCCGGAATTATTAGAAGGAGAATAAAGTAGAAGGTGTTCATAATTCGAGCGAAAGACCATCATAAGCGAAGTATCGATTAGCAGGTAAGGTTGCGCTGTGGGTTTCGTATTCGATATCATGGGATAGATGTGTCAAATAGGTGCGAGGACTGTTTAAGTTCTTTGCTAGTGCGCAACTTTCTGAAACCGACATATGAGAGGGGTGCTCCAAATAACGTAAGCCACCGAAGATGTGAATATCGCAATCTTTAAGTAAGTCATAGTTTGACTCAGGTAGACTCTTTATATCAGAGGCGTAGGCAAAAGATCGACCTGAGGGGAGCTTGAAATAAAAACCATGTGTCGCAATAGAAGCATGTCTTACCTCAAAGGGGATAATGGAAATATTTCCGATACGAAATTCAGAAGTAAACGGAATACCTTCGGCTTGGACGTATCCTTGAATATTGGTTTTCGGGTCAAATGCCCAAGGAAACATACGATTAAGAATTTCTAAGGTATCAGGCGACCCGTATACAGGGAGCCTATCCTTACGGTGCCAACAGAAGGCTCTTGTGTCATCAAATCCAGCTGTATGATCAATATGCCCGTGGGTAAAGAGGACAGCGTCTGTTTGGAAGATTTTTTCGCGTAAGAGTTGATGTCTTAGATCTGGGCCGGCATCGATTAAAAGTTTTGTTTGGTCGTTTTCTAGAAAGATAGATGAGCGGGTCCTTTTATTTTTAGGATTGTCAGAGAGACAGACATTACAAGAGCATGAGATAACAGGAACGCCAGTGGAAGTGCCACATCCTAAAAAGGTTATTTTGGTGTTTTGCATCTTACTTTCTAAATATAATAAATTTACGACAAAAGAAGTTAATAATAGCAGTGCTGACCCCGAAAATTATACTACCGATATAACTTGGAGTGTTCAAGGACTCTACAATCCAAGCTGACCCCTTAATTCCTCCGAGGTAACTCACGGTTGAGATCATGCTGTAGATGAGAAATTCTAGCGCAATTGGATGCTTACCAGCTCCAAAGACTAAGATGCGATTAGTAAAGAAGGCGACAAGAGATGAAGGGATAAAGGCAATGGTGTTAAAGACATTTGTATGTTGCGACACTAATTCCTGAGATAATCTCTCTTGGTCAACATAATCAGGATATAGCACATTCAGACCCGAGATGATAACAGTCATTATCAGAGCGCTGATTCCTCCGCAAATCGTATAGAGGATCACTTGTTTCGTGTTGGAATGGGAGGTGGTTGGTGAAACAGCTGGGGAGGAAATTTTGGTGTTCACGCGATTAGTTGTTGCAAAGGTCACGGCACTTGTTAATCATAGATTTCATAACTTAAGTCAAGTATGTTAACAGCCTTAAAAATCCAAAACTTAGCATTAGTAGAAAGAGTTGATTGGTCTCTGAGTCAGGGGTTAATAGCCGTTACAGGGGAGACTGGAGCGGGTAAATCAGTGATTATAGGTGCATTGAAGTTGATTGCTGGAGATCGTGCAGATAAAGGAGTGATAAGATACGGAGAAGAGAAGGCTGTCGTGCAAGCGGTTTTTAAATTGCGAGATTCAACCGGGGTTGCAAGCTTATTAGATGAACTAGGGTTGGAAGCATGCGAAGACGGGATATTACTTATTAAGCGAATTATCAGTCAGAAATCTGGTCGACAATTTATCAATGACCAACCGTGTACTCTCTCATCGCTGAAGAGGTTGGGAGTCCTTCTGATGGATTTGCATGGCCCTCATGATCATCAGTCTCTTATATCGAACGATAAGCAATTAAGGCTTCTTGACCGTTATGCAAACCTTGAGGAAGAAGTTTCGGCATATTGTAGAAAGTGGTGGGAGTATACCAGGCTAAGGGCTGAGTATGAAAAGTTTGTGGAAAGCGAGATGTTGTCGGAAGATGAGTTAGACCTTTATCGTTATCAATTGGATGAGATTACAAAGGCGAATCTTGCTGGTAATGAGATGCGGGAACTAGAAGAGCAATATAACCGAGCATCTAACGCATCTGAGATTAGTCAATCTGTTAGTAAAGTTCTTACACTATTAGATGGAGAGAATGGATTGGTATATAAATTCAATGAGGTGCTCAGGTTTTGCCGCGACCTTGAAAATTTTGATAAGAATTTAGAGGAATCTTTGAGTCCCTTACGTTCGAGTCTTTATGAAGTTCAAGAGGTAGAGTCCGCTTTACATGAGTATTTAGAAGGATTGGATCTTGATCCTTTAGCTTATGATGAATTGGAAGACCGGATGAATCATGTAGAGAACCTTAAGCGTAAATATGGAGGGTCTATAGAAAATGTTTTGGGGCATGCTGAACGTATTGAGCGTAAATTGAATCAAACAGAAGAGCGCGAGAGTATGATAGATCGGTATCAGAAAGATATGGCGAATCTGGAGCAAGTGCTTACGAAGATGGCCGCAGTTTTGACGAACAAGCGTCAAAAATCAGCGCCTTTATTAGCTGCAGAAATTAGTCAGCATTTGCAAGATTTAGGTTTTAAGCAGGCTATGTTTGAAGTGGATCTTGTTCCTTGTGAGAAGTTGAGTGTTAGTGGGGTTGAGACGGTTGAGTTTGTATTTGGTCCAAATCCAGGAGAAGAGCCGAAGGCTCTGCGGTTAATCGCATCTAGTGGTGAAATGTCGCGTGTTATGTTGGCGCTCAAGAGCAGTTTAGCAGATCACGACGAAGTTCCTGTCTTGGTATTCGATGAGATTGATGCAAATGTAGGTGGCGAGATTGTAACTGCAGTGGGGAATAAAATGAAAACTTTGAGTGAGTCTAGGCAGGTCCTATCTATAACTCATTTTCCTCAGGTTGCTGCGATTGCCCCGAGCCATTGTTTAGTTCAGAAGCAGGTTGAAGAAGGGAGGACTCTCTCGCGCCTTAAAGAACTGGGAGATGAAGAGAGGGTCGATGAGATTGTCCGAATGTTAGGAGCAGCTGGAGAGCAAGCTCGGGCTTTGGCTGTATCTTTGCTTGCAGTAAATAATAAATAGGGTTTCTTATGTAGAGGTCATGATGAAGATTCTTAAAGGTTTATGTATACTTGTGCCTCTAGCCCTTATCGCAGCAGGTATTGGGGCATATTTTTGGCTCCAATCATACATTAAAACACCTGAATTTATTGAAGAACTAGAAAGGGTAGGAAGTGCGCAGACTAAGGGGGATTTAACTCTTTCTAATGTTGAAGTCCAAAATTGGGGGCTACATAGTCAGTTGATTTCCTTATCAGATGCGGGGCATATTAAGCAGTTAGTTATTCGTAACCTCGACACTAAATTACAATTTAGAGCGCTTTTAGAAAAGGTATGGAGATTGGATCACCTGCAATGTAAGTCTCTTGTAGTCAAAATAGATAATGAGGCTTCTGATGAGATATCCCAACCTTCTTATAACCATGAGGAGCAGAATGTAGAACCTGAAGAGATAGAAATTTCACAAGAGTCTCACAGAACAATACAAGATGTTTCTTCAGCTCAGCAGTTTACTACTAAGGGTAAGGAAAAGATCGAGGAGATAGGAGAATATGTGTCTGGAGTTCTTATGCCGACAGATCTAGAGTTTAATCATCTCAATGTTGAGGACTTTGGAGGAGTTCTCAAGAGAGACTTTGGCAGTATTACTTGGAAGGATGTAAGCTTGAGTGGAGCTTACAAAGATAAGGTCTTACAGTTACAGGCTAAAGGAGGTGCAGTGCAAACCCCCATAGAGATGCTTTCGCAAATCGCTTTGGATGAGATGTATTGTTCCATTGCTGAGGAGCGATTTATCATTCAGGAGTTACAAGCATCACTAGGCGAGCAAGGAGGATCATTTAAGCTTCATGGGGAGGGTAATTTTGAAGGTGATGTTTTAGATTTACAGACAACGTTTACTCAAATTCCTTTGGCGACATTTCTTAGAGATCAATCCTATGGAGAGATGGTTTCAGGGAATGTGAGAGGAGAGGCAAAGGTGGCTTGTGTGAACCAGAAAACGGTAACGGAAGGTATTATGAATTTGGACGGTGGTAAGCTGCATTTGCCTCAAGAGTTACGTTTTTTATCTCATCTTTTTGGTTCGGGGAGCTTAGACATTCACGAATGTCAAGCGACAGTAAAGCATACCAATGAAAAAACCGCCCTAGAAAATATTGTTATTAATATTCAGAATATCTTCTTTGTAGAAGGGCAGATTAATATTATCTCAAAGCAATATGATGGAATTGTAAGAGTGGGGGTTTCTCAAACTCTTTTTTCAAAGCTACCTTCTATTCTCTCTCAGCAATATCATGTGTCGGATGGACGATACTTTAAGGAAATCTCGATAAGAGGCTCTCAAAAAGATCTTTTAAAGAATATTAGAAAGGGGCTTGTGAGAGAGTTTCAAGCGTCATTTTTTGAATCAGATGCTCCTATTCAAGATATTCTCAAGGAGCAGGCAACAAAGTTTATGAATGGAGAAACTTCTCCTGAAGAAATTAAAGACCTTATGAATAAAGGTCTTAATACGTTGAAAAGTTTCTTTAATTAAAGGGCTTTAGGGCCGGTTACTTCTTCATACTAATGCGGTTTAAAAACTGCTTAACCGTACTGAAATTAGCCGCGCCAAAGCGGTCATACTCTGTTCCGTCAGGCTTTAGAAGAAGAACGGATGGAACACTTGAGATTTTATACCGAGCAAAAAACTTTTCATTTTTTTGAGCGAGAGCAGGGTTGTTTTCTGGAGAGTCTACAACGACAAGAATATAGTCTTCGGATGCCTTGGAGATGAATTCACTTTTAGAAAACACTCTTTTGTTCATCATAATACATGGAGGGCACCAATCTGAACCTGTAAATTCAGCGAGGACGGGTTTTCCTTGTTTTTTAGCTAAAGCTAAGCCTTCATCTAAATTGTCGACCCAACCTTTACCTCCTGCAAACGTAAGAGAAGTGATGGTAAGTAGAGTAAGAAATGTGCGAAAAATAGGATTTATAGTATTCATTGAGTTGATTAATGTCTATTAGAGCATCATAGAAAGGGTTTTATTCATATGAAAATACACACAATTAGAATAGCTACGGGGAACCCAAATAAAGTCTCAGAGATTCAGACCATGCTAGGTTCTTCTATGAAGGTAAAGGACTTGACGGGGCTTTCGGGTCTTGGAGAGATTCAGGAAGATGCATCGACCTTTACGGGGAATGCAGATATAAAAGCTTTGGCAGTCTCACAACTATGCCAAGATTTTGTTTTAGCTGATGACTCAGGCTTGTGTGTTAACGGCTTGAATGGAGCTCCTGGGGTGCGCTCTGCACGTTATGCGGGAGAGGAAGCATCAATGGAGCAGAATAAAAAACTCCTTCTCGAAAATCTAAAAGGTCAAAAGGGAGAGGCCCGTGAGGCGTATTTTATTTGTGCATTGAGTGTGGCATATCGAGGTGAGATTGTTGCAAGGTTCGAGGGTAAAAGTCATGGGCGCATTATTACTGAGGAGTGTGGTGAAGAAGGGTTTGGGTATGACCCGATGTTTGTCCCTGAGGGATTAGATAGAACCTTTGCTCAAATTTCGGCTGCCGAAAAAAATAAAATAAGTCACCGAGCAAGAGCGATGCAAAGTTTCTGTAGTTGGTTAGAGGAGCAAAATAATGCCTAAAATTGCAATTATTGGAGGGGGACCTGCAGGGCTACGAGTGGCGCAGTTGGCGAGTAACCATCCGACATGGGACGTTTCATTGTTTGAACAAAAGAGATCAGTTGGGCGTAAGTTTCTGGTCGCAGGCAAAAGTGGCCTTAATCTCACGAATAATGTAGGCTCTAAAAGTTTTATTGCGCAATACAAAGGGGTTTCTTTAGATAAGAAGCTTTGGACTCAGATGTATGACGAGTTTAGTAATGAAGACCTTAGGGCGTGGGCAAAAGACTTGGGGGTTGATACGTTTGTTTCGAGTGGACAAAAAGTTTTCCCTTTAGAGATGAAGGCAGCGCCGTTATTGAGAGCATGGGTTACACGAATTAAGGCTCAAGGGTGCTCTATACATGTGAATAATGAGTGGGCAAGTATTACACAAGTAGAGGAAGGCTATAGGTTAGCTTTTAAGACACCTGAAGGGAGACGAGAAGAGGTCTTTGATAAAGTCGTTTTGGCCTTAGGGGGCGGGAGTTGGCCTCAAACAGGATCTACTGGTGCGTGGGTTTCTATTTTGGAGTCGTTTGGACTGCGGGTGCGCCCTCTTATAAGTGCTAATTGTGGCTGGGAAGTTGCGTGGGATAACCAATGGTTGGCAACATATGAAGGTGAGCCTATGAAAAATATTGTTTGTAAGGTCGGTGATGAGCAAATTAAAGGAGAGGTTGTGGTGACGAAATACGGTTTGGAAGGAGGCCCTATATATAAGCTAGGTCATGCCTTACGTCAGCAAGACTCACCTGTCTTAGAAATAGATTTTAAACCTGATTTTACCGTAGACCAACTGATCAAAAAAGCTGAGTCTGTTAGATCAAATGCTCGAAACGAACTGCTCAAACGGTGGAAAGTTTCTCAGGCGGTTTTGGATCTCATACATGTTTTCTCTGAACAGGCAGTGACACCTGATGAAATACGTGAATTAGCATGCCTCCTTAAGTCATACAAGATAGCGTTTCAGAACCCGCGCTCAATAGTGGAAGCTATTTCGTCGGCAGGTGGGGTTGACTGGTCAGAATTGGATAGCACCTTGATGTTGAAAAAATATCCGAATGTCTATGTGTGTGGTGAGATGCTAGAGTGGGAAGCTCCTACAGGAGGGTTTCTTCTCCAAGGGTGCTTTAGCTCCGCTACATGGCTATATAGAAAGGGGCTTTGTTAGATTGACGGAGGATTTGCGTTCACCAATCAACTTTTACAGATGCTTCGCCACCAGCTTTGTCATCATACTTCACGAGTCCGTGCGCCATTCCGTATTCGTGAACAAAGCGTGTGACCTTTACATCATAGGCACAATATTCTGCAATCTTCATAAGGTGAGATCTGTCACCAGTTTGTTTGTAAGCTTTCCACCATTTTAGAGCATCCAATCCATCAGCAGTCTTTCCTGTTCCTAGCGTCATAGATGCGATGGAGTCTAGCTTTAAGCGAAATCCAATAATTTCTTGGATGTTAACCATCATATCTAGATTGTATGTCTGAGACTCCATATCCAAGATTGTATAACGTTGTAGAACTTTGTAGTCGAAGTCTATATGGTTGTACCCTACGACAAGATCGGCAGATAAGAGCATCTGTATTAAGGTGTCCATTTCATCTTCCCCAAAGATATGGTACTGTTGAGTTTTTGTACTATAGGCAACACCGACAGATACTTGCAGTTGATCTTTAAAGTTGCCTCCTCCGACATCACCCATACTTTTCTGGGTCTCTAAGTCGAAGTATACAATATTCTTGGGATTACTCATGATTCAGAAGGAGGTTTGAGAAATGGTTCCAATTGCGGCTGAACTTTAATGATGTCTTTGTAAGTTTCCTGATTAAATAGCTCAATCGCTTCTAGAGTATCGGTGTCAACATTTAGGAATGATGAAAATAGAATAAGAATAAGAAATATCGCACTAAACCAACTAAGGGCATGCACAAATGAGAGTCTTTCTGGACCAGTGACCCGCATGGAAGTTATTTTATCCCACCTTGTGTTTCCTTTCCATTTTGTGAAGAAGAAGGTTGCGGTGCCCGAAATAACAAAAAAAGGGAAAAACCCCAGACACATTCCGATAACCCAAGACCCAAAGCTACGAGCAAAGGCTCGCGATAGGGTGACTGGGCTTTCGTTATTGAGTGGAGTGACCTTTAATCTAAAAAGAGCCTTTCCCGGAGTGGTTTGATAATTTTGGATAGTGAAGGCTTCTAATAACATAAAGGGAATCAGGCAGAATAGATTCATCCAGGCATATTGGGGATCCAATCCAAACCGAATATCACAGATATTGGTAAGAATGAAAAATATTACCAAATAAAGAAAGAGGTCATACATTTTTGCTAAGAAGCGGCGTCCCCAAAAATGTTGTATCCGTAACGTATCTTTTGAGTCTGATACCTCAGATGATCGATCTATTGTGATGGTCGGAGGATCAGGTTGCTCATTAAAGGAGGCTTTAAAATTAGGATGTTGCTCTAATTTTTGCCACGTATCAAGCCCAGTATGCCATACCAAATCTTGTGTCGAAAGGGTTTTGTCGGTAATTTTCTTTTTTATGTCCCATTCTTGAACTGGGCCATGTTTCACTCCCTTGATAGTAATCCAATAATCCATAGTACGGTCGAGTGATGATTAAAGGTCTCTCAGGCTTTTAGCTGGGTCTGTGAGAGCTGCGAATAATGCTGGTAACAAAGGTGCGAGAGAGCACATTGCGAGAGCCATGATACTAATATTAATAATGAGTTGAGGTGGAGTGTCTGCAGGC
>CAYUKP010000054.1:0-10437 GCA_964445335.1 uncultured Verrucomicrobiales bacterium | reverse complement strand
TAAAAAACTTTGGCCGCAGGCTTATCTGTTAATACCGTACTATTATCATAAACATAAAGTTCATCAGTTCTTTGAAAAACAAAGTCTCCAGAGCTATCTTCAAAAGCCGTGCCACCCAAATTTAAATCTGATAAGGCTACAGGAATAGGTCGATCTAAAGCTATGGGATTGTCAACTTTAGTAGTGCTTGATTTTTGTAAAATGATTTCAGACTTGCTGGTTTCTACAACTCCTTGTGGAGTGTATGTTGTCTCTGAAGAGTTAGTGTTGTGCCTTATAATTAGCGAAGCGTTTGGAGCAATAATTTCATCATCTGCTGAAGGATAACCAGTCGTATCTTGGTACCAACCATCAGATTTTAAATAATAAACTCCTGCTGCTGGTTTATCAATTGCAACCGTAGCGTAATCAGGAAAAAGAACTGACGTAGTTCTTTGGAATACAAAATTTCCTGTTGACTCATGAATCGTCTCATTTCCTATAGGAAAGAGAGTCGCTAGCGTCCAATGCGGAACAACCTTAAAGGTATCCCCTGCAGCTACCGCTGGAGTATCGCCATTGAGATCGACGGTGATGGTTGTTTCGGTCGCCGCGGTGATGTCGAACCATTTCCCTTCGCAATCATTACTGGTGATTTTGAGGTAATGTGGAGTCGTGGTTAGATCGGTAGGATCTGAGAGAGTGGTGGCGAAGGTAAAGGTGCCATCGGTGTAAGCGGTGGTCGCACCGTAGAATACAGGCTGTTGGTGGAAGGGAACAGAGACGTGGGTGTCTGATCCACTGAGACAGGTGACTTTATTAAAGCCAACCGGGACGGTTGACTCAGCAAAAGCAAATGTTGCAAAGGCGAGGGAGGCGACTAGTATTTTCATGATTCGTTATTAAGGTGATAAGGTTAAGTTGAGTTAAATGTAAATTTAAAAGAAGGTTTATTTTCTCATAAATATAGACTTTATATACGTAATTGTAGAACCTATGTGCTCTTTGTCGAGTGGAAAATGTAAACGGTTGTTAGTTAAAATGGCTTTTTATGGTTTTTTGATGAGGAAGCGAGAGGCTGGATATCTCTTGGGGGAGTGTTTTTTGGCCTTGATAAGTGTAGGGAATGTTGCAACCTCACAGGACACTCGTTATGCAAGCTTATCTGATAGGGACCTTACTACTTATTATGCTGTCCAGTGTGGTTGGATGGTTACGGTTGAGACGTGGATATATTGATAAGTGGGTTGGGCTGACGGTTGGAGGGGTGAGTTGTGCCTTATTGACTCTATGGCTGGTAGAACGTGGAGGAATGCGGGGCGCGTGTCCATTGGTCGACCCGGGAGAAATGTTGGTCTATTTAGGGTGGGCTCTGACGCTGTTTTATATCGTGATCGGTGGGGTGTATCGTAGTTCTCTGATTGGGTTGTTTACCGCTCCCGTGGTAGCGATGAGTTTGATAGGAGCGCTCCTACCAGGGATGTTGTCGGAAGCTCCAGAGCGGGTGAGTGTAGTAGACCCTTGGAAGGAAGGGCATGCGGCGATGTCAGTTCTGTCCTATGGAGCCTTAGGGATGGCAGCCTTAGCAAGTGTGATGTTTCTGATCCTTGATAAGCGGCTGAAGCAACAACAGGCGGGATGGCTGAGTCGTAAGATGCCTCCTGTGAGCCGATTGGTTACCTCGATCTATCGCTTGGTTTTGTTAGGAGTTGTGATGTTGACCGTTGGGATAGGAGCTGGGGTGATGACTCACGGAGACTCAGGGTTGGATCATACCATTGTTGCTGTGATCGTGTGGGGTGCTTATGTGAGTTTGCTCGCCTGCTATCGTCAGCGAGGGTTGACTCCTCGGACGTTATCTCGGTGGACATTGGGATTGTTTATGGCGTCCTGTGTGGTGTTTTCGGTGATTTGAGTCGGGATTTAGGAAGAAAAAAGAATGCATTGATTATGGATTATGTTATCGTAGACAGTCTTGGGCAGACTGCTAGAGCAGATGCTAGTCGCCCCGTAACCCAAGCCAAAGGGATGGAACTCGCGTGTATAGGATTGAACTACCAGACTGCTCCTGTCGAGGTGCGCGAGAGATTTGCGGTCTCAAAGGCGGAGCTGGGGCAGAGAAGTCTACAGCTCAGTCAGATGAACGGAATACAGGAAATTGTGGTGCTTTCGACCTGTAATCGCACGGAATATTATGTGGTGGCAGATTGTGCTGAGGATGCCTTTGAGCAGATTACCTCGACCTTTATGGAAGCATGTGCAGATGTCTTAGACCCCGAGCATCATCTCTATAGGTGTTCGGGATTGGAGACTGTGCGTCATCTCTACCGAGTTTGTGCGGGGCTGGATTCGATGGTCTTGGGTGAGACGGAGATCTTTGGGCAAGTGAAGGAAGCGTATCGTCAGGCGATGGGGTTTGGGGTGACTTCTAAGGGGTTAAACAAGCTCTTTCAGCGAGCCTTTGGGGTTGGTAAGAAAGTGCGAACCCAGACAAAAATTCAAGAGGGCAATATCTCGACGGGGAGTGTCGCGGTCGATATGGCACAACGTATCTTTGGTAAGCTTCGTGATACAGAGGTTTTGCTGCTGGGGGCTGGAGAGATTAGTCGTGTGACAGCACAGAGCTTGCGCTCCCGAGGGGCGAAGTCCATTCATGTAGCCAATCGCTCCTTTGACAAGGCTGCGGAAATGGCCGCAGAGTTTGGAGGGAAGGCGATGCGGTTTGATGCGTGGGAAGCTGCGTTACAGGATGTGGATGTTATTATCTCGTCGACTGGAGCGCCACATTATATTCTTTTGGCTGACCAGATTGAGAAAGTGCGCCGGCAGCGAAAGTATCGTCCCTTGTTTTTGATCGACCTTGCAGTGCCTCGTGACATTGACCCTCAATGTCGTGAGATTGAGGAGGTGTATTTGTTTGATATTGATTCGTTAGAGGCTCAGGCTGCGGAGAATCGTGCGAGCAGGCAGCGAGAGATTGAGAAATGTGAACAGATCATCGAGGAGGACTTAGAGAAGTGTAATCTACCAGGGGTGTGAGGAGTAATCCTAGAAAGGGTTGAGGAGAAGCGCTAGCGCATGGAGTCACTTTTTGGAAAAGTGAAGGCGAAGGGGTTTGCTGAGGAGGGTCACGTAAGGGCGCAAAGGTTTGTGTTTTTGACTTGCAACTATTCAGGTGGGTTAAATGTCGCCTCACAGAAAAAGCACCATATCCGGTCTTGTCACAAAAGCGGGGTGCAAGGGAGACGCTTATCTGACGGCCTTTCAGGCCTCAATATCGCTTATGACACAGAGACACAGGCCTAAACGGCCTGTGCTGATATCGGATCGCCCTTTCAGGGCTGGTAGAATGGACTACAAACATTGAATGGCTTCTCCGCGAGATTAATGAACCTCTTTTTGTACGATTCTATGTGATCAAATGCTTCACCTCATTTTTATAAAACTTAACGCATGTTAGTATATTCAGGTCATATCATTTAATGAATAGATAGAGACCATAAACCTTTTAGCCCCTTTAGAAGACCATTTCATTCAACTCCAATAGGGACTCTCATTTTATGCTAAATGGTGACAGATAACGGAAAACATCTAGCCCTCAGAGATTCTATTCCGCTCACATCCCCCTTCATCCAGCCCTGAAAGGGCGCCCCGTAGGCCTATGTTAAAAAGGAGTAAAGAAAGTCGCCGAACGCAGTGTTGTGATCTCCCCCTGTCGCTGGCAGAGGCGAAACCTCAGGGAGTTGCGCCTTCGAGACGAGCCTGATTCTACAACGCCTCTCCCAACGATAAGGAGAAAGAACCTTTATGTTCGGCGGTTTTTTGGCTACGCCTTGAACATAGGCCTCCGGAAGGCCATATGATCGCTTTCAGCGACCAAGGACTTCCTCCGACCTATGCTGATATCGGATCGCCCTTTCAGGGCTGGCTAAAGGGAGTTTTAGAGGTTGATGGCTCCTCCGAGAGATAAAATGTGTGCGTTTTAAACCACCTGAATAGTTACTTTGGCTTTATGCTACCTCACTTAGAAGCATGGTCTTGAGATCAGTCACTGTATCACAAAGCGGGTAGCCGTATGGGCTGAGTTGGGATTGGTCATGGTATCCCCAGGTTACACCAACGCCTTTGGTTTTAGCGGCTTGAGCGGTGGCGAGGTCGACCGTGGAGTCTCCGATAAAAGTGACTTCTGTTGGCGAGAGGGTGAGCTCTTGGCAAATGGCGAGTAGGGCGTCAGGTGCGGGTTTCTTAGCAACTTCGTCTCGTTGGCCGTAGATGACAGGGACAAGGTCTCTACCGAAGAGGGTGGAGACGATATCTTGAGTGAAGGAGTGCTGCTTATTAGAAAGGACTCCGAGGGTGACCCCATTAGCGTGAAGGCTGTGTAAGAGGTCGATGATGCCTTCAAAAGGAGTGGTGGTGTCTTGCCAAACTTGGGCGTAGTGTTTCTCAAAGGTTCCCCGCAGTCTGGTGATTGCCTCATCTGGATAGTCAGAGGTCGGGAAGGCGCATCTGATAAGTTGCCATAGTCCATTGCCAACATAACCTCTCACGGTAGATAGATGGATCTCGGGGAGACCCTCGCTGGTGAGAGTATGATTGAGAGAGGCGGCGAGGCCGGGTAGAGAGTCGACAAGGGTGCCGTCGAGGTCGAAGATTGCTGCTTTCATCGATTAGATCAGGGTGAGAGCGTATTGTGACCAAGATTCGAGCTTGTCATACTTAGACCCCTTGAGCTCAGAGATCGGGGTGAGGGCTAGGTCGATGAGGCAGTCTTCATTGGCGCGGACGTTATCGGTTTCAAGAGTGATAAGATGAACGACCCCGAGGTGGACTTCTCCAACGGCGTTGGAGTCATCGTTGATGAGACCGATGATTTCATTGGTGTAAGATCCTCCGATAACGAGCTCCTCTTCAATCTCTCTGGTAACGGCAGCTTGATAGGTGGCTTCACCACCGACGGTTGAGGACTGGTCAATTGGGTTGATGTGCCCACCTACACCGATAGAGCCTTGGGCATGAAGTCTGGCTTCGCCTCCAGACTTCCCTCTGAGGTAGTGGAGGATTCGGTCCTCATAGCGAAAGATGCAATAGGGGATGAGTTGCTTGTGAGTTGGGTCTTCCTCCGCAAGGGCACGATCCATGAAGGTGGAGTTTGCCTCATCCATGAGTGTTGGTAAATAGCGGTCGACTTCAGTTGTGGCACCTTGGAAGGAGCCGAGGCTGTCGAGTAGTGCGCGTGTGATGACTAAGATTTGTTCTCCTGAGTAGTTCTTCCCCATATGAACGTAAGGAAAAGGATGCCGGGGAAGATCTCAATAGAAAAAACGGAGAATTGGTCGTGCTCCCAGACTTAAAACTTATAGGATAAGCCAGAGATGAGCCTAAGGTCGGACTTTTTGCGGCCTTCTGCCGGAATGGCGTCGTAGGTATTCTGGGCATATGCCTTGAAGCTCATGCTATCTGAGAGAAACGTTTCGATACCAGCCTCTGAGATCATTTGATAGGAGGCTATTTTGTTCATTTGATCGAACATCGCAAAGCCTTGGTAGACTCGGGTGAAGTCGGTGATCCAATAGTTGAAGCGTTGGCCGAGGTAGAGAACGCCAAAGGTTGTGTCCTCGCTTCCTTGGCTTTCGGTTCGGAGGCCAAGGCCTGATTCGATGGATAGTTGGAGGCTATCGTCGGGGCGGTTAACTAGGTAGTGTCCGACAAAATTAGAGCTTGTGAATCGGTAATCAATATCTGCGAGGTCATCATGTTGGCCATCGACCCTGATGCCTACATACCATGCTTTATCTTCAGTGAGGAGGCGACTGAGGGAGGCTGTGAGGATGAATTCGTCTTCGGTAGTGTTCTTGCTTTCTTCACCATAAGCATAGGTGAAATTGGCAAAGAGTTCATTTTTGCCGAATTCGTGATCAATAGTAGCGCTAGCGGTGATGAAGAGGGTTTCACTGTTGCCTTTGGTCATATTGACCCCGAGGTCTAGAGAGCTAGACCATGCCTGACTGTCATCATGGCCAGGGACTGCGACTCTGTCTTTGAATTTGCGAGCGCGGTCGAGGGTTCCTGTACTCCCGATGGAGGTTGAGGCATTGTAAGCGCCTGCTGTGAGAGCTGTGAAGATGAGGAGATAGAGAGCCTTCATGTATTTAAGAGTGGGTATGGATGTTTGCGGTGACTGCATTGGCGCATTTGACCCCATCCATGGCTGCTGAGACGATGCCTCCGGCGTATCCTGCACCTTCCGCGCAGGGGTAGAGGTGTTGGACTTCTGGGTGCATGAGGGTTTTGTCTTCTCGGGGAATGCGGACAGGAGAGCTCGTGCGTGTTTCAAACCCGATGAGGAGAGCTTCTTCAGTCTCATACCCCTTCATTTGTTGGCCGAAGAGTTTGAGTCCTTTACGGAGGCGTGAAGTCATGCCTGTGGGGAGGAGTTGATCGAGTCTGACAGAGTTACAACCTGGGAAATAGCTGGTTTTAGGTAACGTGGCAGAGACTTTACCTTGATGGTAATCCGTGAGGCGTTGGGCAGGAGCAACTTGTCCCCCTCCGCCTGCTTGCTTCGCGGTTTGTTCTAAGTGCTTTTGGAATGCGATACCTGCAAGGACTCCATGTTCGGCTTGAAACTCTCGGGTGTCCTCGGGTTCGACAGTGACGACCATCCCACTGTTGGCAAAGGGGGAGTCCCTACGTGCAAGAGACATGCCATTTACTACGACCTCGTCATTCTCGGTGGCGGCAGGAACGATAAATCCTCCAGGGCACATACAGAAAGAATGAACGCCACGCCCTTTGATCTTGGTGGCGAGTCGGTAACGTGCGGCTGGGAGAAGTCGTGAACGTGGGGTGGTAGGGTCTGAGTGATACTGAATGCTGTCGATGAGGGGCTGGGGATGCTCGATACGAAACCCGATGGCATATGGCTTCTGCTCTAGTCTAATGTTGCGCTGATGGAGGAGCGAATAAATATCGCGAGCAGAGTGGCCTGTGGCCAGGATGACCGAATCGCCCCTGAATTCGCGCCCGTCTGTGAGCGTGACTCCTAAGATTCGTTGTTTAGAAGGTGAGTCGAGCTCTAAAAGGAAGTCGTTGACCTTGGCGTGAAAATGCACTTCGCCTCCCGCCTTAATAATGGTTTCTCGGAGAGCCTTGACGACGTTTGGGAGGAGGTTTGATCCGATGTGCGGGTGAGCATCTGTGAGGATTTCTCTCGGTGCACCATGGGCGACGAGGGTTTCGTAAATGTCTCGGACGATTCCACGTTTGGTCGCACGGGTGTAGAGCTTACCGTCCGAATAGGTGCCTGCGCCTCCTTCCCCAAAGCAGTAGTTAGAGTCCTCAATGACTTGCCCCTTACGAAGAATAGGTGCGAGGTCGTATCGACGAGCTGAGGCATCCTTACCGCGCTCTAGAATGATAGGTTTGAGTCCCTTTTGGATACATGTGAGAGCCGCGAAAATACCTGCGGGGCCACAGCCGACGATAATTACCGTCTTCTCAGAACCTTGGAGAGAGGGTAAATCTCTGGAATATGTTTCCTCAGGTGGAAGAGACACTTGGCCTAAGGCGACCTCTAAACGAAGTTGAATTCTAATATCAGGCTTACGCGCATCAATTGAGTGTTTAAGGAGTCTGAAGTCCGAGATGGCGGCTGGAGGAACCTTGAGTTTGCGTGCGATAGCTTTCTTTTGTCTTGATGGGTCTTCAGAGACCTCAAGGGGTAGGGAGATGTCAACGGTGTGTAGAGCGGAGGTAGGCACTAGAGGTGGTCTGAGTAAGAGGTCAGTAGGAGGGGCGAGTAAGATTAGCGGTGGACGACATATGCTTCCGATCCAATATCAAAGATGGTTTGGGCGGGGTAGTTCCAGCCGTTTACGTTGTTGACTTGGGTGACAGACATTTTGTATTTTTTTGCGAAGTTTGCGAGAGAGATTTGCTTGGTGACAATGACCTTAGTGTAAGGAGATGTGAGAGCTGCTGGGGTTTGTTCTGCAAGGCGCTGGAGGTCTGACTTTTCGGACTCTTCATAGAACTTTTGGCGCTTAACCTCGTCTACTTTTGTAGAGGCTGTAGGAATTGTTAGGCGTTGACCTACGAAGATTTTGTCGGGTTCGACATTGGGGTTGATTGAGCTGAGAGTGTAGGTGTCAGTGCCGTATTTTTTGGCGATTCGGAAAAAGGTTTCTCCACGTCTCACCGTATGTAGCTTGTTGGTGCGAGAGTTACTGTAATAACGTGTAGGTTTGTGGCTCTTGTTACGAGCGGCACGGTTGAGGTTTTGCGGGGTATTAGGGAGGTTACAAGGGATCTTAATGAGCTGTCCCACGCGTAGAAGGTTGGCATTACGGATAGCATTGTGCTTTTGGAGCGCTTTTGTGGTAGTGCCGTATTTTAAGGCGATTTTGTTGAGGGTGTCTCCTGAGACCACTCGGTGGGTTTTTTCAGCAAAAGACAGATTAATGCAGAGGAGAAGCAGGATGAGGTGAAAGCATTTCATGGGTAGTGCGTTGTATTGATAAGTGCGATGAATAACAATATGTTTTCTAGAAAAAGGTATCGTAAAGGGGGAAGATTTCAAAGAAGTTTTCTGAGGGAGATTTGATGAGATTCTCGGGTCGATAATTCTTCTGTTCAGAGATTGACAATTAGAAAGAGTCTGTGGTTGCTTACCCTCCCATTGAAGGTGAAAGGTCTACTCAACTCTTCTTCTTTTTTTGCTCTATTGTAATGAAACGATTATTCCTTTTTTTAAGTATTCTCCTTACTCTTGTGTCTGAGGGGAAGTATTTTTCTACAGTTATTATTGATCCGGGTCATGGAGGGAGAGATAAAGGAGCGTATTGGGGAGGAGTGAGAGAATCTTACCTTAATCTGATTGTGTCTCATAAATTGTCATATGAGCTGAAGCGTCGAGGGATTCGAGTGGTGATGGTGCGTAAGCGTGATCGCTTTCTCTCTAAGCATTATCGTGTTAGGTTGGCTAATCGTTACCCTAGTGCAGTTTTTGTGAGTGTGCACTTCAATGCGTCTCTCTATACGAGAGCAAAGGGAATTGAGACGTTTTATTACAGTTCAGAGGGGCGGAAGTTGGCTTCGAAGGTTCAGAGCCGCATGGTGCGTCAGCTCAAAGGGCGTAATCGGGGTGTGAAGCGTGGAAATTATCAAGTTTTACGAGAAAGTCGTCCAACGGCGATTTTAGTGGAGTGTGGGTTTATCAGTAATTCACGAGAACGCGCGAGGTGTTTGACTCGATGGTATCAGACTTCAGCTGCGAGTGCGATTGCGCGTGGGTTAATGGATTACCGTAAGATGCGCTAGATGTTTACTCCTCCTTTATAAGAGAGAGGGGGAATCGAAAGTCTAGCTTGAAAGATAGTGCGGATGAGGTCTTACTAGTGGTAAGAATTATGGCAACGAGACAAGAAATAGCACAAAAGATAGCGAGTGAACCCTCAGCGTATAAAGTCTGTGAGGGCTGTTCTTCTATTGTAGTGAGAGCAACGGATCTTTGTCCGAATTGTCATGCTTATCGCTTCAATGATAGGGAAGAAGATGTTATTTCTCAGGCAAAGCTCTTGGGGAGCCGCCCTGCGACTTCCGTAACATTAAGCGATCTACAGTAGGGGAGACGCAAAGGAAAGATTATGTTAGAAACTCTAAAAGTAAATATGAGCGACCTACCTGAGGACGGGTTGCAGATTGATGGGGTCATAGACGGGAAGATTTATGAACTAAAGAAGGGGCAAGGGGCTGAAAATAATGGGCTAAACTTTGAGTTGTCGCTACAAAGGTTTGATACGGAATTGTTAATTCAGGGGAGAATCTATACGACTTTTACCTTAGAATGTGTTCGAACTCTTCATCCTTTTGATAAGACAATCGCGTTGGATAATGTAAATTTATCTTTGGAGATCGAGGAAGATTTAGTGGATTTGACGGAGTTGCTACGGGAGGAAATTCTTATTTTGGTTCCTGTTTATCCTGTCTGTGACATGGGAGATAAAGAAATGTCTTGCGAAATTGATGAAAAGTATCTAGCACAGGAAACTTATAAAAAAGATGGTGAAGATGAGGAACCCGCTACAGATGATAGGTGGGCAGCTCTAGACGATCTAGATTCTCTCTAACCACTCTCTAACCTGATAGACTTATGGCAGCTCCAAAAAGAAGAACATCTAAGATGAAGCAAAAAATGCGTCGTGGTGCAAACCGCTGGCGTCGTCCTCAACTCCAAACTTGCTCTGAGTGTGGAGCAAAGATTCCTGGCCACATTGCTTGTCCTTCTTGCGGAAGCTACAATGGACGCCAGATTTTAGAGGTAGAACTCTAAGTTGATCACTCTTGCGTAGAGTGTATTTCAAATTAAGAAGAGAGCCTGTTGATCTGGTTCTCTTTTTTTGTTTTTTATCACAAGACGGGTATTCTCTCCTTGCACCTCTTGTGGAAAGCTCTTTA
>CAYUKP010000053.1:9105-10476 GCA_964445335.1 uncultured Verrucomicrobiales bacterium | reverse complement strand
TATATCCCAACATTTGATGCGCATAAGGTAAAGAAGTACTCCCTGAGGCTGTAATGGCCTGATTAAATGTATGAATCGCTGCGTCCATTTTGTTTTGACGTAACAAGGTTACACCTAGATGCAAAATACTAGGTATGTAATCTGGAGCACGCGTGAGATTGCTTTCGAAAAACTCTTGAGCTGCTAAGAAACGGCCATTGAGATAAGCAGCTCGACCTAAGCTCTCAAATATTTTGATATCTTGCTCCTTGGTCGTTAGAAGCGAATATTCTGGAGTCAGAGCAAGCTGATTTTGGCAGAGATTAAGTCTCTGAGAATCAGTCAACTGAAGAGCACAAAGGAAGCTCTCATCTTGCTGTTGTATATTCTTAATATTTGAGATCATTAACTCTCGTGTATTACGTCGATTGCTTTGTTGGGAGAGGTGATGCCCTAAGGATTCTTCTAATAAAGTCGCTTCTGAGTATGTCAATTCTGACGAATCCTTTAAAGACAGAGCATGCCTAGCTTGCTTAAGAAGAGTTGTCAGCCTTTGACTCACAAGTTGAGACTCTTTTAGCTCTTTAGTGGTCTCGGCTAGAGAAGACCGAACCTGAAGATATTTGCGTTGAATCTCTTCTGACCGGTCAGCCTTCAGAGCAACATATATTTTGCGAAGCTCTTGCTTAAGCTCGAAGCACTGTTGCTTAATATTCATTAAATCTTGATCCCCATAGAGAACTGAGCGCAATTGCTCTTTCTCAGTTTCCAAGGCATGATACCTTTTGGATAGCTCACGATATTGCTGTGTACTTTCCTGAATAATCAAATTCATTTTCTGCAACTCCAACTTCATCTCAGCAACAGACCGCTGAACCTGTATCAACTCTTTTTCTCGCTCGGAGGAGCGCCGGCGCTGAGCCGTTATAATAAGACATGTAGAAGCGCGCTCCTCTTCCATCTGAGCCTTTTGTGTCGTATAGACTTCTTGAGATTCCTTGCAAGATTTAGCCAAAGCCTCACACTTCTCTTTACTATACTGATAAAGCTCTTCGGTTGTTGCAAGGTGTAAGGCCAAGGCTTCTCGCTCAGCCGAGATGGTTTTAAGTTGTTGAGTGAGTTGCTCCACTTCACTTCTGAGAGGCCTTGTGAGAAGGACTTTTTTCTCTTGGGTCAGACGGCTAATTTTTTTATGAAGAACCCTCTCCGGTTCTGTCGCATGGAGAGAGTAAATATTTGAAGATTTAGTCGCTTTAAGAGCCTCCTGAACTGAAATATTAAGTTGCTCAATACGACGTGCAGTAGTGTTCACATCAAGAGACTCACAAGATGACTGTTGAGCCTCCAATAATGCCAAGGTTTTCTCTGCCTTTTGACATTCAATAAGCGCAT
>CAYUKP010000053.1:3494-9005 GCA_964445335.1 uncultured Verrucomicrobiales bacterium | reverse complement strand
TCAAACATTCGTTCCGCTACAAGGCGACCTGTTTTCCGAGAAAAGGCGAAGGAAATCTTATAAAGCAATGCCCCCTGTCCATCATAGACCTTTCCACTACGAGGGATCCCCTCAGCATCTAACGCATAATGGGAACTCAACTGAAGGGTTCCATTCGCGCTGATCTTTTTCTTCACCAATTCTCGATTACCAGGGTAATGCCTTGAAACCGTTTGCGAACCATCATGATGCCTCATCACGCGAACAGTAGCAGGCTCAGATCTCACAGATGAAAACATCATGAAAAACGATATAATTCGAAATACTTGGTTCATAAAATAACAGTTTCATAGTATCTCTAGCCTCTTCTGGAAACCAACCGAAAAAGCGTAAGACTCATAAGAAACAAAAAAATTGAATTTCGTTGTGTTTTCATAATCCACTTAAAATAGATTCTAATGCGCAAACTTAGGTAATTTTTTCATAAATTCCTTATTTTTTTGTAAAAAATTCCTTATTTTTTCTTACGCCTCATATTTCAAAAAAACGCAACTGTTTTAATATCAACACTTTATGACTATTTTTTAACTAATGGCTTAATTCATGCAAACTCTAATGCAACTCTAAATTTTATGAAAAATTTCAAAGGTATAGTATCTGGTCTTAGTCTTTTAGCATCTTGTGGAATGGCTGAAGTTGTAGACGTTTACATTTTATCTGGCCAGTCTAACATGTCTGGTTTTGCGACAACTATTGAAGCTAATGACGCAGTTGATCAAGATATCCTATACTCTTACACAACTGATGGACCTCCTTCCATCGACGTAACCACTAATGGCGAGTTCACTACTCTTACAAGACAAGATACTGGGAACTATGGACCTGAAATGACCTTTGCTCGCACTCTTCATGGCAGCACTGATAACAAAATCGCAATCATCAAACTTACAGACAGTGGGACAACATTAGAGTTTAATTGGAATTCTAGAAGCGGTGGCGGAAAGGAACTCTGGAACATGTGGAAAGAAGACACCGCGGCTTCACTCAACAATTTAGTCGCATTGGGATATGAGCCTAGCGTTAAGGGGATCTGCTGGTTACAAGGGGAAAGTGACAGCCTAGAATTTGCCTCAAGTGGTGGATATGAAGCAGCCTATCTGAATTTAGTCAACGATATGACTAACCACGTTAAAAAGTATGCAGACACCTCTGATTTGCAATTTGTTACCGCTTTGATTCAAGACAGAATTGAGAAAAACACTTACGTAAGGGAAGCTCAAAAAACAATCATGGATCGTAGAGGTGATTGGCATTACATCGACACAAACGATCTTGCTGTCATGGGTGATGGCGTTCACTTAACAGGAGAATCTCTGCAAGAAGTAGGCAGACGTTTATCTGAGTTCTTTGATGGTTCAGAAGCTCAACAAGAATTCTTTGCAGGTTTAGACGGACAACTCGTCACAATCAAGAGCCTTAAGAGTGGAAAATACCTAAGACAAGCTTCTGGTGCTAGTAGCAGAGCAAAGTTTGACACATCTTACCTTGAGAAGGCTGAAAAGATGCAACTTACGCTTGTCGCTTTAGAGTCAGATCATGCGATTGTAGAACTCATGGCGGAAAACACGAAGAACTTAAGACTTAGTGGAAACCTTGGCGAAGGATGGTTCACAGCTCTCAGTGACACTCGTACAAAAATGAAAGTTTATTACAATGACGTAAGATTTGACGGAACCGCAGATAGTGCAAACCTCGTAATCAGAGTCGCAGATTATGATAAAATGCTCGGAGCAAATATCAGTGACAACGATCCTGTTGCAAGATTCTCCTTCTCTCTAAATAACTTAGAAGGTGATGAGTGTTTACTCCAACTTTCTAAATACTAATTCTCCCTCCAGTAAATAAAATAGCAGAAAACATTTTCTGCTATAATTCACTCAAGGCGCAAAGAAAACTTTGCGCCTTGTCTCGTTTTAACGGGTTTTCCTTTAATAAGCCCTACAGTTCACTTCATTAATCCAGCTTACACCATTTAGCATAAAATGAGAGACCCGATTCATGCGAAATTAAATTGTCTTCAGAAAAAGCTAAAGGGCTTATAATCTCTATCTATTTACTAAATGGTATTAGATTAGATGATAGTTAAAAACTTAAATAAAAAACGCCTTTGCGGAAATAGCAAAGGCGTTGATTTAATTTAAATATCTTTAGAGGAAAGTAAGCATTAACTTAGAGCCTTCACCACATGATCCTTTGTCATACCAAGCTCCTTCATCACAATATCTCCAGGAGCAGAAATCCCAAACCTATCGATACCTAACACCTTACCTTCTGTTCCAACATATTTCCACCAGAGTCCGGAAACACCCGCTTCAATAGCAATACGCTTAGTACAACTCGCAGGAAGAACGGAGTCTTTGTATTCCGCACTTTGCTGGTCAAACACTTCTAAACAAGGCGCTGATACTACACGAACGCCTGCTCCGAGTTCCTTCGCTGCTTCAATCGCGTGTTGAACTTCCGATCCAGTTGCTATAATAATAGCCTCTAGCGCTGCAGTCTCTTTCTGCAACACATACGCTCCTCTGAGAGTACCTTCTCTACGCTCTTTACCTGAAAGCCCACCTTGATTTGGCAAACCTTGTCTCGAAAGAATAAGAGCTGTTGGCCCTGAATTATTTGTAACAGCCGAAACCCATGCAGCGGCTGTTTCCTCTCCATCACAAGGGCGGAATACGTTGAGATTCGGAATTACGCGTAATCCAGAAACCGTTTCTACAGGCTGGTGTGTTGGGCCATCTTCTCCAACTCCTACGGAATCATGAGTAAAGACATAAGACACAGGAAGCTCTGCTAAGGCAGCTAATCTAATAGATGGTCTGAGGTAATCGGCAAACACGCAGAATGTAGCACCCGAAGCCTTAAAGATTCCGTCATATGCGATTCCATTGAGAATCGCTCCCATAGCGTGTTCTCTGATACCATACCAAATATTACGTCCCGCTCTATTCGCCTTACCAAAGTCGTCACCGCCTTTGATATAGTTTTTGTTAGAACCAAATAGGTCAGCAGATCCCGTGATCAAGTTTGGAACATGCTTTGCAATCTCATTAATTACGACACCACCATGCCCACGTGTAGCCGCATCAGAAGAAATTTCAGGAATTCTATCAAGCAGATCACTAGGAACCTCTCCGGCTAATGAGCTTTCTAATTCTTGAGCCAGCTCAGGATTAGCTACTTGCCACGCCGCGTACGTTTCATTCCAAGCTTCTTGCTTGGCAGCGCCTTCAGCAGCCTTTGCCTTAAAGAATTCTCTGACTTCTTCTGAAACGTAAAAGGTCTCTTCAGGTAATCCAAGTCCTTTACGAGCTTCTTCTGCAAAGTTAGCCCCACCTTCTCCGTGCGCTTTTTGCGTTCCAGCAACTTGAGGAATACCTCTCCCAATTTCAGTTTTGGCAATAATAACTTTAGGTTGCCCATTATTGTTATCCTTTGCGTTTACTACAGCTTTCTGAATAGCTTCGAAGTCGTGCCCATCAATGGTTACGGCCTCCCAATTCATGGATGTAAAGTAAGCCTCTACGTCTGTTGATTGGGTTTTGTCAGCCATTTCGTCAAGGGTCACATCATTTGAGTCATAAATAAGAATCAGATTATCGAGTTCATTATGTCCAGCGAACTCAATTGCCTCTCTCGCGACCCCTTCTTGTAAACATCCGTCTCCAGCAAGTGCAATGACGTGATGGTCAAAGATTGTATGTACATCTGTGTTATACTTCGCTTCTGACATCTTACCAGAAATGGCATAACCTACCAAGTTGGCAACACCTTGCCCCAAAGGTCCTGTGGTCGCTTCTACACCAGGAGTTTCGTGAAACTCAGGGTGCCCAGGGGTGATAGAATGTAATTTTCTAAAGTTACGAACTTCCTCAAGAGAGACTTCGTATCCCGAAAGGTGTAACCAAGAATAAATAAACATGGATCCATGACCTGCGGATAAAATAAAACGGTCACGATTAAGCCATTTCGCATCATTTGGGTTATACGTCAACGTCTCACCAAACAGAACTGCACCAATTTCCGCACATCCTAAAGGTAACCCTAGGTGTCCTGAAGAACAGGCATGAACTCCGTCAATAGCTAGCCCTCTAGCTTCACTTGCCGCTTTAATAAGAATATCTTGTTTCATTATCTGATACCTCCTTGTGAGATGATTTAGTAGTATTGACAAGCTAGAACCAGCCCACAAGGGGTCGAAAAATAAAAAAAAACTTATTAATGAGCTAAACTAATCAAATCTATCTTGATCTCTCAGCTAAACTTCGCTAGGAAGCATTCTCCTCATCTAATATTATGGCTGAAAACCCTAACAAATTAAAATTAGCCCTACCCAAGGGGAGTCTTCAGGAGAGAACATTAGACCTCTTTGAAAAAGCTGGTTTTAATATCTATGTTTCCTCAAGAGGTTTGAGACCAACCAGTGACGATAGTGATTTAGACCTTTATCTGATTCGTGCACAGGAAGTCGCTCAATATATTTCTTCTGGCTTCATCGACTGTGGTATTACAGGTTTAGACTGGGCTCAGGGTCATATTGAAAATTTAGTTGATTTAGCTGAACTCCCTTTCTCAAGAGCATCAAACAATCCAACCAAATGGGTTTTGGTAGTTCCTGAAAACTCAGACATTCAATCAGTTCAAGATTTAGAGGGGAAAAGAATTGCAACAGAAGGCATTGACATCACCAAAAAATATTTGGCTGAAAAAGGAGTTAATTGCCATTTAGAATTTTCGTGGGGGGCAACTGAAGTAAAAGTTCCTGATTTAGTGGACGCTATTGTGGACGTAACAGAGACGGGATCATCTATACGTGCAAACAACTTAAGAATCGTCGACACCCTACTCACTTCTTTCCCCCATTTTTATGCTAGCAAACAAGCTGAACAAGATGCTTGGAAAAAAGCCAAAATGGAGCGTGTCATCATGATGCTCAAGGCATCTATGCTTGCTCAAAATAAAGTTGGCCTTAAAGTCAATCTTCCGAAGGATCAACTCGACCTCGTGGTCGACAAACTCCCTTCACTCCGCCGCCCGACCGTCAGCCCGCTCCTAGGTGAGGAGAATTGGGTAGCGGTCGAAACGATCATTGATGAATCCGTCGCCCGTAAGATTATACCTGATCTTAAGAGCCACGGTGGAGAAGGTATCATTGAATACCCTCTAAATAAGATCGTTCTCTAATCTTTTAACCTAAAATTTATTAATTATGGGATCACTAAAGAAAAAACGTAAGACAAAAATCAGCAAGCATAAGCGTTCTAAGCGTATGAAAGCTAATCGTCACAAAAAACGTTTACGTTACAAATCATAAGCTTCACCCTATTTTGTGAAAACTTAAATGCCTGCAACTTGCAGGCATTTCTTGTTTTAAATAGTTTATAAAATAATATTATTTAATTATTGTCTATAGATTACGATAACTTATTTTTAAGATACGATGTATTCGACACCTACCAATGAGGTCATGCT
>CAYUKP010000053.1:1604-3394 GCA_964445335.1 uncultured Verrucomicrobiales bacterium | reverse complement strand
AAGTCTTTGGGGTTTTACGACTTCGCCGGGGTGAACTTCTTACATTGTTTAGCTGGAGCCATGTCACTAGGGATCACTTGCGCTCTAGGACCGAGAATTGGTAGATTTGGTAAGAATGGGGGAGAAATGCGCTCAAACGATCCAACGTTTTCCTTTTTAGGTTTAGGCTTCTTATGGATTGGGTGGTACGGATATTTATACTCAGCCTCTTTTAACACTTCAACTCTCAGCTGCGTTAATATCTTTGGTAAATCATTGTTTGCAGGTGCCTGTGGAGGGCTGGCTGCCATATGCTTTGATTACTTCATCTCAAAAAAGCGATTCTTTGTTTATCCTGGGATTGTGGGAGTCATTGGCGGGCTTTGCGCAGGTTCCCCAGGCTTAGATCTCTTCAACATCTCGGAACTCATCTTTACAAGTTCATTAGGAGGCTTGGTTGCCTGCTTAGGAGTATACCTCTTACGTTTCCTACAGATTGATGATGTTACAGAAACTATTTCAGCTCATCTCCTACCTACGATTGTTGGTTCTGTCATGTTAGCGTTCTTCATTGATTCTGATAGCCATCTCATTCTAGCATCTAAACCTCTATGGCAACGCCTTCTCATCCAACTTCTGGGTTGCCTTTTTGTTGCAATTTCAGGGTTCGTAAGCACCTATACATTTCTGATTTTACTCAAAAAAGTTCTCCCTATCAGAGTCTCTGAGTCTGCGGAAAACCTCGGATTAAGTATTTCAGAGCACGGTGCAAGCTCCGAAGCCGCCGAGCTCCTAAATGCAATGCAAGACCAAATAGAGTCTCAAACCTTTGCTTCGAATATACACCTCAATTCAAACTCTGAAATCGCCCAAATCGGTAGTAAGTATAATGATGTTTTAAAGCAACTCGCTTCAGTAACAGAGCAGGAAAAGAAACTCCGCTCACGACTGGAACAATCAAACCTGAAGCTTTCGATCCAACGAGACATCATGCGTCAGGTAAATCTAGCACCTTCGATAGAAGAGGGGCTCGGATTAATTCTCCCTAAAGTCTTGAAGGCTTATAAATACACTGGGGTGCGCGTCTCCATGCTTCAAGATGGAGCAAAACAAATCTTAGGGTCCGCTTGGATTTTCAACAGAGAATTAACTGTAAATTCTGAGTTTGAAGGAGCTTTTAATGAAGGCCCTTGGAACCTAACATGCCCAACCTTAAATGAATTTGCACACTCATTCTCAAACAAACATCTCACAATAGATGATGCTCCTGAATTTAAAAAATATGATATTCATTCAGGTCTCTTGCTGCCCATTTTACAAAAAAATGAATTAACGGGCATTGTCGAAGTCTATTCCTATCAGGATCTCTCTAGCGAACTCTTTGAATGCCCTCTCGAAGACAGTTTAATCAGGAGTATTACCGAAAGAGTGACTAGTGACAACCATAGTAACGCTCTCAAAGACGCCCTAGAAAAAGCCGAAGATAATAATAAAGCACAATCAGAGTTTTTAGCGATGATGAGCCACGAAATACGAACCCCAATGAATGGAGTTCTAGGAACATGTGGTCTCCTTTTAAATTCTAAGCTTTCATCTTCGCAGCAAGAGTTTGCCTATGCGATCAAGGAAAGTGCAGAATCTCTCCTCGTAGTCATTAATGACATTCTCGACTTCTCTAAGTATAAATCTGGGACCTTTACCCTTAATGAACACGACTTTAACTTAGAAGAACTTGTAGAAAGCGCATTTCATGACGTAAAATCAAGGGTTAAGGCGAAAGGAATCGAATTTATCTTGAGTATCGACATGTC
>CAYUKP010000053.1:0-1504 GCA_964445335.1 uncultured Verrucomicrobiales bacterium | reverse complement strand
TTTATGAATGGCGAAATCTCAGCTTCTAGCGTAGAAGGTAAAGGTTCCGTCTTCACCTTTAATATTCTGATTGAAGAAGCCTCAGATAAAAAGCTTTTAGCCAATAGGGTTCAATCGGAGAAACGTTTGATAGACAAAGTCCACGGAAAAACTGTTTTATTACATATTTTCAATACCACAAGTGAGGTCTTAGTGACACGCCAACTCAAACGCTGGGGTATGAAAGTTGAAACCCTTGTAGACCCTGAAAACATAAGCGAATCTATTAAAGACCTTTCCAAAGTCGACTATGTCATGTTGGGTTTTAGGCCACGATTCCTAAATAAAAATGCGAATTCATCACTTAGTGGTATTCAAATGGCTTTCAAACTTAGGGAAATAGAAGCCTTCAGAGAAACCCCTATCATTCTTTACTCCTCTTACTCTAAGCAGTTTTTATTAGATGAAATAGGCGACAATATAAACCCGGTAACGCATTTTATCGAGAAGCCGATGATTCCATCCAACTTCTTATTTACTTTAACACGCTTAGACAAACACACCCAAAAGCAAGCAAACAACTCCTTACAACTTCAGAAGGTTACTAGTAAAAGAAAGGTGATCCACGGCAATATTAAGTTTGCACGTCGTTACCCTATTAAAACACTCTTAGTAGATGATAATGAAATCAATCGAAGGCTCGCCATTTCAATCTTAAAAGGATGGGGGTATGTTCCTGACGTTGTCAACGATGGAAGAGAAGCTGTAAAAGCGGCATCTAAAACCTTCTATGATGTAATTTTCATGGACGTTGAAATGCCCATAATGGATGGCATCACCGCAACTGCGGAAATTCGTAAATTACCTCCACCGTATTGTGAGTCTCATATCTTTGCAGTCACTGCTGGAGCCATGCCGGGAGATCGCGAGCGATGTTTAAAAGCTGGCATGGATGCTTATGTCACAAAGCCTCTAGTACCTGAAGAGATGCTACGTGTTTTCCTGAAGTTTAGAGCACATTGGGATCGTAAAGCTTTAGAAGAATCTAGAAAAAGAAGAGGTTTAAAATATGAAGCTATTAACGTAATAGAAATGGACGCCTCTCCTGAAGAAACTACTGCAGAGAAGCCTAAAAAAAATTCTTCTATTCAGAAAGAGGTGGTAAAAAGCCCCCCTCCTAAAACCGTGGTAAAAGACTTTGACCTTTTCGACCCAAGCCTTACGGAGCTTCAAAAGCTTATAGGCGATAATAAGCAGCTTCAAATAGACTTTATTGATCCATTCATAGGAGAACTAGAAAACTATAAAATCTCCATTAAACAGGATCTATCTGAATTCAAAACGGATAATGTCAAACGCGCCTTCCATAGCCTAAAAACAAATTGTAAAATCTTCGGCTCCTTTACCCTTTCAGAAATGTGCGCAGAGATGGAAGTTCTTGCGAAAAACGAAAAAACCGAAAGTATTTCGCATAAACTAGATGACTTCCTTGATTTATTAGATCGCTTTAAATCTCTCCTAGCGG
>CAYUKP010000052.1:0-10541 GCA_964445335.1 uncultured Verrucomicrobiales bacterium | reverse complement strand
TTTTCTCAAATCTTTGGCCCTCATTATCAGCTGGTGGACTCTTATGTTCCTCAAGCCATCTTTTTGATCATGGCAGGGTTTTGTTTGTTGATGGTGCAAAGGCTGGAAATCCTCCAAGGAAGAGTGTGGGGTCAGAACATAGTAGGTGCAGTTCTGTTACTTCTCAGTGCCATAAGCTTATGTATCCAACCCTTGGAGCAAACGTTTCTCTTAGTTATTGGGTTACAGCTCTTAGGGGCGGGCTTTTTGTTTGTATCTCAGAGGCAAAGGGGGAGGAAGGAGGTCTGATGTCACTCTTCCTTATCAGTTGACTTATCTGCGGGAGTGACAAGGGGTTTTTGCATTTGATCTAACTGCGTTTTTAGGCTGCATACCATATCGGCTAGAATTCCGAAGAAGAAGACCATAATCCCGATTGTGACCAGTGTAGACCCCAAGATGAGGGACTGGACTTTACCTGAGCCCATACCATGGAAAAAGCACCATAGAAAGCGCATGATGGCACCACTACCTCCTAGGCAAAAGAGGAAGGAAAGGGGGAGGAAGATGCTGAGCGGACGGTAGAGGATGAGGCTTCTTATCAGAACCTTAGAGCTTTGGATCATAAAGTCTGATACGGAGCGAAACAATCGTGACTTACGCTCGGGCTTGTTGACTTCTATGGGGACTTCCGATGTCACAAACCGCTTGTTACCGATTTGGATGAGCATTTCGATAGTGTAGCTGAATTCAGAAACAAAGGTTAGCTCTCTCGCTACTTCACTTGTAAAGGCACGCATGCCAGAGACTGGATCGTGAATCTTTAATCGGCTGACAAATCGAATAATACGTGTCCCAATGGCATGTAAGAATCGTTTTGTTTTGGAGTAATAGGGGTTTTTGTGAATCTGTCGATCTGCGATGACAAACTCTGCTTTACGGTTTACTATAGGGGCGACTAAGTCCGAAATGTAGTGGGAGGGGTATTGGTTGTCTCCATCAGTATTGACGATAATATCAGCTCCGTGCTGCAGGGAGTAATTGACTCCGGCCTTAAAAGCCTGAGCTAAACCTCGGTTGAAGGGTAAATTAACAATGTGATCAACCCCTGCATCTTTTGCTATTTGGACGGTGTTGTCTGTAGAACCGTCATTGATTACCACGATTTGAATTGTTTCAATTCCTTGTATCTTTTTGGGGATGGTTGCAAGAGTCGCCTTAAGGGTCTTCTCCTCATTATAACAAGGTATTTGAATGAATAGTTTCATTGGAGAGCTTTTCTTTGAGATATATTAAACCTCTAAACAAGACAAATAGTCAGGAGTCTTTGAATGTTGTTTGTTATTTTGTTGAGGCTTAAAGTATCCTCTGAAAAGCTTTACCAGATGACGCAGCCTTTCAAAACAAAACCTTACCTCCTTGGAGGCATTGTATTAGTCTTTCTGTCTCAAGTGTGGCTTGCGTGTACGACGGCTTTCAATTGGGACGAGTTTTACTTTTTGTCACATGTGTATGACGTGGAGAGTCGAACCCTTTTTCCTCATATTACGGCGCATGTTCATTTGTTTAAATGGTTGAGAGCTCTTCCTGATACATTAGTGCAGATGCAAGCAGGCAGGTGGACGATGTTAATGCTCTATGCGTTTAAGTTATACTTATTGTATGCGATTTTGAGGCGTTTTGAAATTTCAAAAGAGGCGGTTTTGCTAGGAGTCTTAGCCTATATGTCGAGCTTTACTGTGCTTCGACATGTGATAAGCTTTCGCTATGATGGACTGGTATCGTTTTGTGCTCTTTTGGCTCTTTACTTGTCTCTCTATAGGTCGCTATGGACATGGTATCTGGCAGCCGTTGTTTTGGCTGGAGGGTTTATTATTTCGCCCAAGGCTCTTTTCTTTTGCCCTAGTTTATTACTCATAGCCTTGTTTCGAGAAAAGAGGCCGATCATACACTGTGTCTTCTTTGTTCTGCTAGTGTTAGGGACATCTTCTATTTTTTCCAGTTGGCATTCGCACTTTACCGAGGAAAAGGCTTATTGGGCTCCTTTGAAAGGGTTTAAACTAGAGATGTTGCTATCCTTTGATTCCTTCAGGTGTCAGCAGAGAATACAATTTTTTATTTACTGGGTTATCTTTAATATTTTGTTTGCGACCCAATTACTGCATGGGATGTGTATCTCGTTTAAGCAGCGGAGATATACATCGCTTCTTGGTTTCATCTTACCTTTTACATGTATTATTTTCTATTCCAACTCTTATGCCTATTTTTACCCTACGATCTTGCTCTTACCTGTATACTTTGTTGCGACCTCAATGGAGGCGTTACTAAAGGGGGCCAAAGAGTATCGCCATCATGTGGCATATTGTGTGTTAGTGGGGTTGTTGTTGGTAGCTGCTGTGAGTGTGAAGCTCAACACGCATGATCGAGGGTACCAAGAGCAATTGATGCGCGTGGCTCGTCAAAGTTTTCCCCCAGATACCACGTATTTTGATGTGGCGGATACGATTCCTTATTTGCAGAGAGAGGCTCCAATTGTTGGAGGTGGAGTAGCGTTAGGCAAGATGACAGAATATAATTTGGTTGCGATTCCTTCACCTCCCCAACTCTTAATTAAAAACTCTCATTACTTTGAGAAAAAGGTGGCAGATTTCTTTAGTCCTGCTGACCAGAAAGTTATGGAGCAAGATTACCTTCACTTCTGGGGGCCGTTTTATGTGCATAAGGATTATGAAATGCCTCCTCAGCCAAAGGAGGAGCCTCAGATGATAGAGCGTGATTTGAATAGTTATGGGTTCTACGCCTTATAGTACGAACCCTTTTTTCTTTGCTGAGCTACCCCAAAGCCATGAAAGCTAACGTCATACCTTGGATGCGATTGATGCGAGTGCATCAATATCTTAAGAATGGGTTTATCTTTCTGCCGTTGTTTTTCGCCGGGAATGTTACCGAGCTGGGGCAGGTGGTCGATCTGTTGTGGGTGGCATTGGCCTTTTCCTTTGTTGCCAGTGCTGTGTATATTTTCAATGATATGCTGGATTTGGAGGCAGATCGTATACACCCTACCAAATGTAAGCGCCCGCTTGCTGCGGGGCAAGTTTCTCGGAGGGCAGGAGTAGTATTGATGACTGCACTATCCGTGTCGGGGATAGTGATGGCCTTCTACCAAAGTCTAGAAGCGTTTTTTTACTTTGTCCTCTATCTCGCTTTACAGCTACTCTATAATCTACGTCTCAAGCACATTGGCATTATAGATGTTACCTGTGTGGCGTTGGGGTTTGTGATCAGGCTGTATATTGGGAAGGCCGTTAGTGAAGTTTACCTCTCGGATTGGTTGATCATTATGACCTTTCTTTTAGCTCTGTTTTTGGCTTTGGCTAAGAGGCGCGATGACCTTTTGATCTTCGAGAGGTCTGGTGACATTATGCGTCAGGTCGTGACATCATATAATCTACGATTTCTCGATCATGCTTTGGTGTTAATGGGAGGTGTTGTCATTGTGGCTTATATCAACTACTGCACCTCTCCTCAGATTATCGCCAAGCTCGACGGGCAGTCCCTATTGCCGACAGCATTTTTTGTGGTGTTTGGTATTCTGAGATATTTGCAAATCACTTATGTGGTCGAGGACAGTAGTTCGCCCACGAAGATTATTTTGAAGGACAAGTTTATGATGTATTGCGTCTTAGGGTGGTTTGGGCTGTTCTTGTATATTTTGTATCTTTCGTGATGTGATCTATGGTGCCTTCTATCACATGTGTGAGAAAGAGTGAGATTGAGGATTCTCTTCTCAGGAATTGTTCTGTATGACACCGTTGTTGTGACTGCCAAAGAGACCAAAGAGGAGAGGCTGATAGAGTCTTGGGGGAAATACCCTCCTTGCGAAAGCTCTCGGCGTATTTGTTTATCAGATACGACGATACGGCACGAAATGTTACAAGCGCCAGAAGTTATCCCATTTGGTAATGGGCGAAGCTATGGAGACAGCGCCCTGAGTGATACAGGGGTCGCGCTATCTAAGGTGAGTCAAATGATCGACTTTGATCCAGAGAAAGGAATTCTCAAGGTTTCGAGTGATATTTTGCTGAGTCAGGTTATTGAGCATTGTATCCCGTTAGGGTGGTTTCTCGCGGTGACTCCAGGGACGAAGGAGATTACGGTGGGGGGAGCCATTGCCTCCGATGTCCATGGGAAGGGGCATTATCAATCGGGATGCTTTAGCGCGTATGTGAAGACCTTTTCGCTGCTCTTACCTGATGGCGAGATTCTCCAGTGCTCCCCAACCGAGAATGTAGACTACTTTGTGGCGACTTGTGGAGGGATGGGGCTGACGGGGGTCATCCTCGACGCTGAGCTCTCCTTGAAGCGAATTTCATCACAACACATTCACCAGAAGACCCTCAAGGTGCAAGGAATAGCAGAGTTGCTCGATACCTTTGAGCAAAACTTGGAGTCTCCCTACGCGGTAGCATGGTTGAATTGTGTTGAACCCAAGAGGGTAGGGCAAGGCATTGTGACGCTTGGGCACTTTTGTGATGACCAAGACCTGAACTATCGACCGCAAGGGAAGCGTGCTCTCCCGACATTACCCTATCATTGGTTCCTTCAGAAGCCCCTCATAAGAATCTTTAATTGGTTATACTTTCATAAGCGACGCCACCTATCGGAGCATAAGGTTGATATTGATACGTTTTTCTACCCTCTCGATGCGGTGGCTAATTGGAATGTTCTCTACGGCACACGAGGGATGATTCAGTATCAGTTTGTTGTGCCATTAGAAGAGAGCCAAAAGGCTCTGGCTGAGGTCTTGAGAGAAGTAGCTGAATCAGATTTTAGCGCGAATCTAGCGGTCTTGAAGCGTCATGGACCAGCAAATGCCAACTGGTTATCCTTTCCCTTAGAGGGATATAGTCTTGCATTAGATTTTAAATATTCTCATAAGTTATTAGAGTTTTTGGAATATTTAGATACGATCGTCTTACGTTATCGAGGGAGGTTCTATTTAGCGAAGGACGCTCGCGTGCGTCAGGGGGTCTTTGAAAGGGGGTATCCGATGGTTGCTAAGTTTAGAGACTTTAGAGATTCTAAGGGGTTACGAACTCGATTCAATTCTCTACAATCGAAACGATTAATGTTATAATATGTCAGATTTACTTATCATCGGAGCGAATAGTGATATTGCCAAAGCCACTGCTCGCCTCTACGCCAAGGATGGAGTGAACCTTCACCTCGCCGCGCGGGATACGGCTCCACTCAAGTCTTTTGTTGCAGATTTAGAGACTTCTTATGGAGTCACAGCGACTCTACATGACTTAGACATCTTAGACTACGCTTCACATGAGGTGCTGTATCAAAGGGTTTCAGAACATTTGATAGGAGCCATTATTGCCGTGGGGCATTTGGGAGATCAGAAGGAGGCAGAGACCTCGCAAAGTGAGGCTCTACAGATTCTGGATGTCAATTATCGAGGGGTGATGCATTTGTTAAACCTTGTGGCGAACGACTTGGAGCGCAAGGGAAGTGGCTTCATTGTCGCGATAAGCTCTGTCGCAGGGGAGAGGGGGCGCCAAAGCAATTACTTCTATGGAGCAGCCAAGGCTGCCCTGACGGCTTACCTTTCGGGGCTACGCCAGAGGCTCTCCTCTAAGGGAGTAAAAGTCATAACCGTGAAGCCAGGCTTTGTGCAGACCAAGATGACGGCTCATTTGACTCTTCCTAAGGCGCTGACTGCGTCTCCAGACGCCGTTGCCAAGGCTGTGTATCAAGGGCAGAAGAAGGGGCGTAGTGTGGTGTATGCTCTCGGGGTATGGCGTTGGATTATGTTGGTTATTCGTATGATTCCTGAAGGGATTTTTAAGAAGCTCGACCTTTGATAGAGACAATGAAGACAGCCAAACCTTCCACCGTTAAGGAGTTCATCCCTTTAATCGGAATATTTCTGCTAAGCTGTATTGTCGTCCTGACAAACACGACCTTTGACACCAATCATGCCTGTACCAAGGACTCGATAGAGTATCTGAAACTCGCACAAAACTTATTAAATGGTCAGGGGTATCACGTCCCAGCGTATGGAGACACGGGACACTCTAGAGAGCTCTTTGCCATTTGGCCAATTGGCTATCCAACGCTTATCTTTCTGGTGGCTCGTGTGACGGGGTTATCAGTCCTATGGGCTTCGAAAGTTCTCAATCTTGGGATTGTCGCTATAATCCTCGCCACCTTTCGTAAATGCTTCGGGAAGGATGCGCCTCTCTATGCCTTGCTTCTCTTATTATATGCGCCAAATGTCGTATTTTCTACGACCTTGAGCGAAGCACCTTACACCTTAGGGTTATTGCTTTTTACGTTTTCGATTTGGAAGCTTCTGACTGCAGATGAGGCCAAAGCTACACATTATTTGGCACTTTTTGGGGCGTTTTTGGTGGCTTTTCTTTCGCGTTATACGGGCTTTATTCTCTGTGGATTGATGGGAGTCTTTGCGATGGATCTTCTTTTTTTGAAGGGGCGCCCCAAAGATTCACTGAAGCTCATAGGGGTGGCGACTCTCTGTGCAAGTGTGATCGTGGGGTATTTCTACCTGAATTACCAAGAGACAGGTTATACCTCAGGTCTGGAGCGCACCTTTAGATCTGAATCGCTGATGCAGCTTTCCTTTATGTATCTGGAGGTTTTGTTGCGCCAAGCGTCATTGTTTGCCTCTGATTATCCCTTAGTTATGGTGATAGCTTCCCTTATGATGCAATATTTTATCGCAGATACCCTCTTTGCGCCCCATAAGGCTTATCTTAAGGATAAAGCTAAGAAGCTTCTTACGAATGATTTATGTAAAGTCTGCTTAATTGTTGCTGCGGGATATTACGCCTGTATTCTAGGCGTTCGTTCTATTCACTCCTTTCACCTCTATCATGTGAGGCTCTTATACCCTGGCACACTTATTTTGCTTATAGGCATTGTTTACAGCTTCAGAACATATGCATCAGTCGAGGCCAACCGAGCGTTACGATGTCTTTTGATCACCCTTGCAACGCTTTCTATTTTGGCCTCGGCAGCAGTGCCTTCGCTTCTGTGCTCCTTACAGGGGAAGCCCACTTATAAAGACGAATTTGCCAAGTGGGATGCGCTCTATAAGAGCCTAGAAGACGATACTATTGTGGTGTTTGGTATGCGTCATATGAACTACAGACACCTCCATGTGCAGATCAGACAACCGCGTGAATACCCATTTTATGCACACACGGAGAGTTGGGATGACTTCCTAAAACGTGTCAGACAATATGAGCGTCCGCTTTATTTATTAACCCCAATAGATGAGCTGTATGCTCCAGCCCTCCACCCAAGTGTTATGGAGGTGGTCAACTCCTTTGAGCCAGGGACGCTAGTAGATCTCAATACCCCAGGGCAGATGAAGAGAGTTGATTGGCAAGGAGGTGTGAGCTTGCAACGATAGCGGTTCTCCTTTCTCCTCAGAGGCGGTTGCCGTGTAAGCCGTCGCACTCCCCCTATCATTTGTGGTCAAAGGGGAGTTGTCTATAGGAGAAGAGACAGAGTTAGCTGAGGAAGCCGATCGTACGTTTGCTTGGTAGTTCTACCTCTTCCGTTGGTTCATTATAAACCTCTGCGAGAGTGTAGAATTCTTTTTTCTCACCTAAGAGCTCCTTGTCTAGGTGTTTCGCGAGTTTAGAGGCTTGCTCATATGTCAATTGCTGGAAGATGTGGCGGGTCTTCAGGCGTCCGGCGCGTAAGATCGCTTCGTCAAAGTTTTCGAAGTCCGCATTGGCGGTCGCAATCACATGTAATCCCATCATATGACCGAGGAGGCCGTCGCACAAATTTAGAAGGGAGGAGACGGCGGAGGCTTCGGCCGCTCCGCTTCCCTCGCGCTTCAGAAGAATAGCTTCGGCGTCTTCGACGACGAGGATGATTTTGGCATCATCTTGGAGGTCATCACAGGCATCAGCCCAGAAGTCTACATTGTCTGGTGAGATCAGGTGCTCAAAGGAGCTATTGGGGACATAAACGAGTTTATGCTTGCCTGCTAACTCCGCACATAGGTGACTGATGAAGGTGGTCTTACCCATTCCTGGAGCGCCTTGGAAGATGTGGAGTCCACATTGATCTTTGCGTAGGGTCTCACAGAGCTTCTTTTGGGTTTCATAGAGCGATGCCCCGTAGTGGAGCTCCATGATTTCAGGGCTCATATAGCGGTTCATCTTTAGAGGAACACTTGAGAGGTAGAGGCTTCCGTTTTGCATCTTCTTCACAATGTGGAGGTGGGGCTTTTCGCGGGAGGCTTCTTCGGTAGTGTCCTGGATGAAGTATTGTTCTAAGAGGCTCGCCATATGGAGGTGGAGAGACTGTAAGTCTGTGGTGACAATCTTGGCGCGGTAGCTGGATTGGCTGGTGGCACTAAAGACGATAATGGCGACCCCGTGAGCCGTTTCTTTTTCTACGAGAAAGGTCTCAATGACTTGGAGCGCATGTTTCTCCCCCACCTTGTAGGCACGGAATGCCAGATTGGTGGAGATGCCATGCGTCTCCGTGCCAAAGGCCAGACGGAACATCCTCTCTTTTTCATTGAGCTCTTGCTCTTCCGTCTTGAGGATGCGGTCGAGGTCTTCAATGGTGTCGTTGCGCTCATATTTGGAGTAAACGATGGTGTGTGAAGAGTCTCTGAGGATGTCCTCGATCTTGAAGAGTCCCGTATGAGACATACAGTGATAAGGCCCCTCTCCGATGGAGGTGTTGATGTAAGCCTCAAAGTCTTCGTTTGCTAAAGTATATTCGGAATTCATAAAGTTACCAATTAAGGGATTGTTTGACGCGTCGGCGCTCGGCGCGGTGTTTGATCTGACGCTTTTGTTTCGGGGTGAGCTCTTCTTCAGAGCTTTTGGTTTTGGAGCCTGCCATAATGCTCCCGAGAGGCTTGATTTCGGTGAGAATATCTGCCAGTCCAAAGGTTTGGATTTGTTCTCTGATAAAGGTGGCGCTTTTATAGCCTAGAGGAGATTCGCTGATGTCGGGATTGCCGAGATACCAGCGGATGTCGAGACCTGAGGCGTGGTGTGCCAAGCTTTGTTCGACAGCCTTAGGGGAGGGAGCAGACTTGTAGAATTCTCGTTTGAATCGAGTGCGCGAAGTGTTGCGACCAGCTCCATGGGGCGCAAACGAAAGGAACTCTTTGTTGTCTCGCCCCAGAACGATTAAGATGGGTTCGGCCATGTTTAGAGGAATCATTCCAAGCAACGGACGCCCGCTCTCATCCTTCCAAGCAGGAGTAGCTCCCTTGCCGTGGTAGAAGACGTTGTCTCGCTTCCATACAAAGTTGTGCTCATTACCAAAGGAGCAGACCAATGGAGCCGAGAGAGAATGTAAGAACTTGGTGTGGATGGATTGGTGGTTAGCCAATGTCCAACGACTGACATATTGGAGCGCGTCCCAATAGGCTTGGCCTTCGGGAGTGTCATAATCAAGCCAAGCGGCGGCCTCAGGAATGTCTTTGGCGACTTTTTTGGTGTGTTTGATGGCGGCTCCTAAACCTCGCTTATAGAGATGGGAGCCGAGTCCTCGTGAGCCGTGATGGGTGACGAGGGCTCGGTATTCTTTCTGCTCTTCTTCACTCTGTAGGAGTTGGTCAGCGATCTCCGCATACCCCGCTTGTCGTAAGCGGTCGGTATCGGCTTTGGAGAAGGTGACTTTGCCTAAGTAAGCGAAGTGATTGCCATCCCCTTGATCTGCCATGTAGATCTTGGCGCGATCCTTGAGACCTGAGAGAAAAGGGTTGTCCCACACGTCTTCGTGAATGACCTCGTGATCGATAAGGTAATCCCAATGTCTGCCCCCAGGGCCAAACTTGGTGACCTGCTGCAACGTGTCCATTTCGGAGGATACGTCGGTGCGTGCCTCGTAGAATGAGACATACAACGAGCAACAAATGTCTGCGCTATGGGCTGCAGGGATGATGGCATTATCGACTGCGATTGCTCCGCCTACAGGGATTTCCGCCGGACGAGGCCCTGAGGGGCAACTGTCAGGCATGATGCTCCCCGCGAGGACTTTCGGGCATTTCATCAGCTCCTGCATCTTGGTATCCACTTGGTTTAAGTTGGCACGATCCTGTTTGGTTTGTGGAGTGAGTGCCTGCGTGTAGCCGAGAGAATGATCACGCATCTCTAAGAGGGGGGATGGTGCGCCAAACTCTCGTGCGAGGAGCTTGAATAGATACTTATGAGAGGAAATTCCTCGTGTGATGTGGGTGTCAGTAAACTCCAGCATTTTTTGCAATGGAGCATCGACTTGGTAGCCAGCCTCAAGGAGGTCAGCCTTTGTCAAAGGTTTCATATAATACAATAAATCTATAAATACGCTTTAGGAGCATCAGACGGATGCCCAGAATTCATCAGAGAGCAAAGCGTGACTCTCCAATGCCTCTTGTCTCAAAGGAAAGAGGGGATTTTAGATAAAGAGGAGAAAACCTGATTGAGAGATGGTTCTCCTCAGCTCACAAAGAAAGAAATCAGTTTGAGCTATGTAAAATAAATAGAAACATAAGAACTCCTTGTTAGGAT
>CAYUKP010000051.1:1903-10594 GCA_964445335.1 uncultured Verrucomicrobiales bacterium | reverse complement strand
TAAACTCAGGAATCCAATTAAGCTCCTCAGGTAAATCTGTCGTGAATTCGCAACGTAAACGTACAGGGTAGGCTCCAGAGTCGATAGCTGCGTGCTGATTATAGATCCGATCATCTACTAAGATGGTCTCTTCAGGGTTGAGTTCGTACTTCTGATAACACTCTTTAAGGCGGTCGACTTTGGCAGTGTCATGCATAAACTCGCCATGTTGCACACATTCGATGGTGAGGAAGTCTGTTACAGGAGCGAGGATATCATTGAGGTAAGCGGTTTTAGCCTCTACATCAAAGGTCGCAGACATAGTGAATTGACGATACCCTAATTGATCTAATTCTTTGAGGACTTCTATCACATTAGGATATAGTGGGCGGTTTCTGAAGAACTCCTGATCAGCGCAAAAGTCGCGATCCATTTCAGTTCCGAGTTCTGGGTGGGTTTTTAACTCCAATGCGCCGTATTCTGGTAAGATAGGCAGGACTTCGGGCAATTGCTCCCACTTTAACCCTTGGTATTGCTCCTTATAATTGGGATGCTCGGTTAGAAAATGGTAGTAAGCATAGTTAAGGTTCGCCAAAACCCCATCCACATCCCAGAAAATATTCTTTATCTGCTTTTTGTTAAGATTCATGAACCTAGTCACTAGAAAGAACGCTAAAAGGTCAATTCTTAAAATGACAACGGATAAGGACTTAGTCCGCATATTTTATGAAACAGTGTGAAAGAAGAGGCTTGTCTTGGAGAGCTTGTTCACATGTGAGGCCGTAGAGAAAAACAGCTATTTTTATAAATTGTGTGATGGGGGAAACCTGCTCGTGCTCGATTGACTAAAAATTAAATCACGGCGGTAAGACGGCGTCGTAAAACACGGCGACGCTCCCCCAAGTGTTCAAGCTTGGGGGGCAGTTAATTAAGCTAAATCGAATCTATCAGCATTCATGACCTTGACCCATGCGGCCACAAAGTCCTCGCGGAAGCGTTTTTCTCCGTCAGTACTGGCGTATACTTCGGCGATGGCGCGTAATTGGGAGTTGGAGCCAAAGACAAGGTCTACTGACGTGGCATACCATTTGAGGTCTCCGTCTGAGGTCTTACCTTCGTAGAAGTGGTCACACATTGGGGACTTTTGCCAATGGATTTCTGTGTCTAAGAGGTTTATGAAAAAGGCATTGGAGAGTTCGCCCGGAGTCTTGGTCAAGCGTCCAAGTTCAGGCATGCCAACAGTGGCTCCTAGAGTGCGCATTCCACCGACAAGCGCGGTCATTTCTGGTGCGGTGAGATTGAGTAGTTGAGCCTTGTCTAAAAGGTTTTCTGGCGCTGGTCGATCCAAAGATTTGCCAAGGTAGTTGCGGAATCCGTCTGAGAGAGGTTCGAGGTGTGCAAAGGAGTCTACATCCGTGAGTTCTTGAGTAGTGTCCACTCGTCCAGAGGAGAAGGGCACTGAGAGGTCGTGACCTGCTGCCTTGGCTGCACGTTCGATTCCTACCGAGCCTCCGAGTACAATGAGGTCTGCAAGGGATACTGATCGCTTCGTTTCTGAGGAAAACTCGGATTGAATAGCCTTATAAGTTTGTAGAGTTGATGCTAGCAGTTCAGGTTCGTTGACTGCCCAATCCTTCTGTGGAGCGAGTTGAATCCTTGCTCCATTAGCACCACCTCGTTTGTCAGAGCCTCGGAAGGTCGAGGCGGACGCCCAAGCGGTTTTTACGAGAGTTGCGATTGAGAGGTCTGAAGCGGTAATGAGAGTCTTGAGTTGATCGACCTCCTCTGCACTCAGAGGGGGAGAGCTGTTCTCAGGAAGAGGATCTTGCCACAATTGAGCTGGAGCAACGTCGTCGCCTAGGCAACAGCTCACAGGTCCCATATCACGGTGGGTCAGCTTATACCAGGCTTTGGTAAACGCCTCTGCAAAAGCTTCGGGATCTTTGTGGAAGCGTTCGGAAATCTTGCGGTATTCGGGATCGGTGATCAACGCGATGTCAGTGGTGAACATCATAGGCTGATGGCTCTTGGTGGCGTCATGCGCATCAGGCACAGTGCCTGCGCCGTCGTCGCCCTTAGGTTTCCATTGCTTGGCTCCGGCAGGGCTTTCGGTTAGCTCCCATTCGTATTTGAAGAGGTTGTTGAAGTACTCGTTAGACCATTTTGTGGGGGTACTGCTCCAGGCTCCTTCGAGGCCACTTGTGATCGTGTCAGCACCATGGCCAGATTTATAACTGCTCTGCCAACCAAAACCTTGCGCTTCTAGAGGAGCACCTTCAGGTTCTGGTCCTTGATGAGCTTCAGGGTCAGCAGCTCCATGCGCCTTACCAAAGGTGTGCCCTCCAGCAATAAGTGCGACCGTTTCTTCGTCATTCATACTCATTAGACCGAAGGTTTCACGAATATGCGCGGCGGATGCCAGAGGCTCAGGCACACCCTCTACTCCTTCGGGGTTAACATAAATTAGTCCCATGTGAGAGGCGGCTAAAGGAGTTTTTAGATTGTTATCCTCGTCATAACGATTAATCCCAAGCCATTCAGACTCATTCCCCCAGAAAACATCGTTTTGGGGTTCCCAAACGTCTTCTCGACCTCCAGCAAATCCAAAGGTCTTGAGTCCCATTGATTCGATAGCACAGTTTCCTGCGAGAATCATGAGGTCGGCCCAAGAGATTTTTTGGCCATACTTTTGTTTGATCGGCCAGAGGAGGCGTCGGGCTTTGTCGAGGTTCGCATTGTCAGGCCAGCTATTGAGTGGGGCAAAGCGTAAGGTTCCGTCACTGGATCCGCCTCGTCCATCTGTTGCTCGGTAGGTGCCAGCGCTATGCCATGCCATACGGATGAAGAATGGCCCATAGTGCCCATAATCTGCAGGCCACCAGTCTTTGGATGAGGTCATGAGAGCGTAGACTTCGCCCTTAAGGGTAGGGAGATCTAGGGTCGCAAACTCTTCGGCGTAGTTGAAGCTCTCCCCTAGAGGAGTCACCTTCTCAGAATTTTGGTGTAGGATGCTAAGGTTGAGCTGGTTTGGCCACCAGTCTTTGTTAGAAAGGGCTCCTTGGGCAGTGTGTCGGGATGATGGGGCTACGGCCCCCATAACAGGGCATTTGCTTAAATCAGAACTCATATATTGTATATATTCTGATTAATGTATGCCGTGTTTGTTTTTTTAGCAAACAATGATTTATAAAAAATGTTATTTTACTTTTATTGTGTATTAAGCAATCTTTAATGAGTTGTCTTTTCATTTCTTGAAAAAAATATATTTTAAGGGTTGACCTTTAGGGAGAAGTGTGATTATGTTTTGCGCAGTTCGATCTAAAAGTTCTATAGTGTAATGGTAGCACCAGAGTTTTTGGTTCTCTTAGTCTAGGTTCGAATCCTAGTAGAACTACCACTTAGTGTGGTAAGGGGTCGAATGTAAGATAAAGATAGTTCTATAGTGTAATGGTAGCACCAGAGTTTTTGGTTCTCTTAGTCTAGGTTCGAATCCTAGTAGAACTACCACTTTCTTATCTGCTTTCAATTCCTTTACTCTTTATAGAGGTTTATTTTCTTTTATCTCCTGTAGAGTTAAGCCAAAGGACTGTAGACTCCTAAAATGTCTTCCCTCAATACTAAGAAATTCCTTCTTTCTAGATCCTTTTTTAATTGAGTTTAGATGGTGATACGATGTGCAGTTTGAGGGGGCTTTTTTTGTTTAAAAGAGCTTAGGCTTGCGGGTGATAGTAATAGAGAAAAGCTTTTTGAGTACCGTTGGGAGTGTCCGACCTTATTCTAAAATGGTAGAAAAAAAGCCCTCAATAGTGAGGGCTTTTTGTTTTATAGTTTTGTCAATTTGATGGATTACTTACTATTTCCCTCTTTGTAGAGAGGGTTGTGGTGTGTATCCTCATATTTGTTCCACCAACTTCTTTTCTTTTTCTTAGGTTGGTATTCAGGATCATTAAGGAGGCTATTGTTATAGAAGTTTTCCTTTGTCTTAGGAGCAATGTATGAGCGATCGCTATACTCTTGCTGATATTCGAAGAGATCTGTTCTATTTTTAACAATGCGAGGGTAAACCATGATGACAAGTTCTGAAAGGTCTTTATCTGCTGCATTTGTTCTGAAGAGTCTTCCGATCAGAGGGATATCTCCTAAGACAGGGACTTTTGTATCTGTGCTTGTATCATTATCCGTGTAGAGTCCTCCTAAGATGATTAGGGATTTGTCAGGAACCGTAACAATTGTATTGAGTTCTTCACTGTCAATATCTTGTGTCACAAGTTCAGCCCCTCCTGTTGAGATGGTTCGGAATCCACCCAGAGCATCTTTTACAATCGCAATTTGTAGAGTGACTTCGTCGTAACCGTTGACTAATGGTCTAACCTCTAACTCTAACGCAACATCACGATACTCGATCTGTGTAGAGGTTCCAAAACCACCCCCTCCATTGTAGGAGCCTGTTGGAACCGCAATCCTAGAACCTGAGGAGATTCTAGCGGATCTGTTGTTTGTCGTGAAGATTGTAGGACGGGAATATTCTTCGAAGTTTGTCTTAGTGCGAGTTGCGTCTAGGAAGATTCCTAAATCATCGTTGGCAAACCCAAAGCTTAATCCTGTGCCAAGAGCCTCAGAAGCAAAGGTTGCGAGAGTATCGGACGAGAAAATAGTGCTGATTGATGTTGGTCCATTGTTAGTCATGGCACCTCCTCCAATCTGCGGATCTCCATCGGAATTACTAAACAGAGAAACAATATCAGACCCGAAGGATGAACCTCCTGAATTTCTGTATTTACCAAAGACAGCCGTAATAGCGATCTGTTCAGATCTCTTATCTAATTCGTCTAAGAGGTTTTGGACGATTTCGATGTGATGTGGTGGTCCATTTACTACAATGGAGTTGGAAATGTTATCTGAAACGAGCAGAGTCTTACCAATGAGCATGGAATCAGGAGCCGTGCTACCATCTTGACCTCCTAGGCTTGCTCTGCTACCTCCGCTTGTTCCCGTAGTCCCTGTTCCAGTCTGTGTGGAATTATTGTTGTTTCGGTTAGTAGCGGAATTATTGCTACTAGGTTGGTTTCTATTAGAGCGATTAGAGCTTGTCTGACCACCTGTGCTGTTGGAGCCAAGCGTTGCTTCAATTGCGTTCGCTGCAATAGGCATAAACTCTGTCACAGGAAGATACTTGAGCTTACGACGAATCGATTTCTTATCTGAGGATGGCTTATCTAGTTGGCTGATGAGGGTCTCCGCAAGGAGGATTTTATCTTCACTTCCAAGTAAGACGACTCGGTTTGTTCTGCTTTCAGCAATGACTTTCAATGGGATATCTACCCCAGGATTGCCTTCTTGACCACTTACAACAGGTTGGTTGCTTTGGGCGCGAGACCCTGATGGTGAAGTGTTAACCTTACCACTTGTTTCTTCATTATTTACGAGTTCGTTCAGCTGCTCTGCAATTTGCTCCGCGTCAGCATAAATAAGTTCGATGAACTTAGTTGTAGCAGATGTTGCTGGGACATCTATTTGCTCTTTCAGATCAATAATTGATCTAATGAGGAGGGCATTATCTGTGATAAGGATTGATGAGGCATTAGGAACTGGAACCACTGTGCCTGCTGGGCCAAATTGTCCAATAACAGATTGGAAGATAGTCGCCGCGTCTTCTGGTTTGATGTGGTTCATACGCATAGCGTATGTGACAATTTCATCATTTGCAGGAAGGTCGTCTTTGGTCGTAACAATACGCGTTCCGGTGTTTTTGACATTAGCGTTTCCACCTGTTACAGGTAAGAGTCTTAATTGTCTTTCATTACCAGGGACGCTTACAAGGGAATATCCTTCCATCATAAGTTTAGACTCTATTAACTGAACAACGTCATTGTTGGTGAGAGGGCCTGGTTGGACGATCTTAATTTCGAGCGTTGAAGCCGCCTCGCTTGGAAGAACTCGCTTACCGGTAAGTTGATAATACATTATCGCAATATCATCCCCGTTCATAGCAGGCTGCTCAAAGAGCTTACCTTTTTTGGTGTGGAGGGCGTAAGGATCGGGGATATCTGGGAGTAAAGGATTATTTAGACCTTTGCTTGGTGGTTGGGCACGGCGAACTTTACGTGCATCGGGCACTTTAGCTTCAGCAAGTAGCGATAGCTTGATTAGCAGTAGTGTAATAAGGAGTATTCTCATGTGGTAAGGCTGTTTTTATCTATTAGGTGCTGGAGCCACTCGTCTAATGCGAGGTCTGCGTGATGAACTAGATCGTGTTCCTGGGGTTTTGGTAGAGCGTTTTCTGGTGGTCGTCTTTTTATTTCCTTTTGTCGTGCGACTTGTGGTTTTTTTCTTAGGCGGAGCTTTAATAGCGATGAGAGATTCATCGTATCCAACCCAACCTTTTTGTTTGCCAACAGCAAGTTTGACAGTGGTTTCCTTATAATCAAAGCCTTTTTGGACGACTTCAAGAATGCGGAAGTCTGACGCATTGTTTTCAGCGTACTTTCCATCACTGTTGAGTCTAATCCTGTTTTCGCGATCCTTTTTGTTGAATATAGTGACGGAATATCCACCATTGGGATTGCTGGAGACACCTGCGAGACTCCAATCTTCTAATTGGTCTTTGGTGTCTTCTTCGACTACGGGCTTGGTTGTAAAAGGGGATTTGTCCCAGAGCACTTTGAGTTCGCGCATGTTGCGCTTAGCGGGGAGATCACTGTGAGCTATACAAATGAAGCTCAATAGGAGGCATATTACAGGCTTCATAAATTATTAGAGCGTTTCAGGGGTGAACCATTGTTCGATAGTAACTCGTGCTTCGATCTGAGTATCATCGGTTTTTAAAGGGTAAAGCGTCATAGCGGTGATTCTACGAAACTTGGTCGGATCATTTAGAGCCACCACCCAGCGGTAAAAGTTGGCTTCAAGCCCTGTAACAATCATGTCCATACGGGCACGGTGATAGAATGCTCCTTCAACTTGAACAGAGGATAGTGGGCGCTGCTGCTTGATTTCTAATGTCGCGTCTTTAGCTAGTGATTCGCACTTGGATTGTAAGGTACTTTGGGCTGCTTGTTGCGTGGTAGGTGAAGGCTCGTTTGCTTCAATCCAATCCATTTCCTCCTGGAATTGATCCATGCTATCGAGTAGCATTTGAGAAGTTTTTTTGTCAGCCTGAGCTGTCGTTAAGGTTCTTTGAGCCTTTTTATACCTTGGTTGGTAAAAGCGCTTATAGCCTAAAAGTACACCAACCACGAGGGCGACTACTAGCAATAGACTAAGTAAATTTTTTTCTCTTTTAGACATAATTACTTCTCCTCTCCTCTAAAGGTAAATCCCCAACCTGTTTTCTTTTGGGCAGGGTCTTGGTTTTCCCAACTAATATTTTTTAAATCAGGGCTTTTTTGTAGGTTTTCATCATACTTTGATGCCAAACTAAACTCATTTGTTTCACCTGTTAAGATAATATTGACGACGGTATTTAAGCCCTCCGAAGGAAACTGATGTTTGAATTCCGCTCGTGTGAGTCGAACGTCCGAACTCGGAATGGCTTTGTTACATTTTAAGAGTAGGGAGACGGGGTCGTTTTCCGTGTCTACAAGCGGCCCTAACTCCTGCCACTTCTGCGAATGTTGGGTGAGAATGGCGCTGTCGGATGCCAGCTTTTTGGCTTCGGCTTGAGCAGTCTTAGCTTTCTTTTCAAGCGTGATAAGCTTGTAGCCAGCAAAAGCAAATACCCCTAGGAGAATAGTTGTGAAAAGAGCTCCTAGAATGTTGTTTCGTTGTTTAACTTTGGCGGCTCTACGTTCGGCTCGTGTATCTGCCGGGAGAAGCTTGGCTTCCTTCGGTAGGAGAGGCGCAGGCTTGGTGACTAATTTGAGTTTGCCCTTGAGGGCTTCTTCTAAAACTTCATACCCTTCTGGGTAGATCCCTTCTTCTTCTGTCCAGATAATATAGACCTCGGGAGGGCATTGAATAATGTCCTGAATGAGTAACTGACCAATGATAAACTTTGTCCCTTCGATCATGGACATATCGAGTTTTGTATCGGTAAACCCTTGGTAATGCACGGTGTCGCCCTTCTGGTCGGTAATGTTAACAACCCATTTGCCAAATTCTTGCCAAAATGTGAGACTGTTTGGAGCGAATGGGAAGCACGAAGGCGAAACACTAAAGGTATCAGGAGACTTCTCTGGTAGTGAGCCCTCTTCTGGTGCTCGTAAGACATCAATACGGTAGAGGTTTTCCTCACCATTTGGTGTGGCACCTAAAAGTGTATGCTGGTGCAGCGTGCCAAAGTTTTCTTCTTGGCTGAGTCCTGTTTTTTCGACTTGAAGCTCCACTAAGTCCGCGATGCTATCTGTTTGCTCTTTGGGGACTCTGAGTTCGATAGCTGTCAATTCATTGACAGGAAAGGCCATCATGAGAGGCTTATTCTGCGGAAACTTTTTAATGTCGAGAGCTTCAGTCTTGTCGGTAGCATTAAGCAGCTCAATCTTCTGCGATGAGCATGACCAAATGTTCCAGCCTTGTGCACCAGGGATTAATAGGTTCGGCTCATATTTTTTGTTCTTACTCATTTTGAGAATAATAAATTTTTTCTGTACGTTCTAACAACAATAAGGAGTTGCCTTTGTTTTGTAAAGACATCTTGACAGTTAATGACACTTTACCACTCCACCCTGTGCTTTCAATCATAAAGTACTCAGGTCGTGTTCCTTCTGCGCTATA
>CAYUKP010000051.1:0-1803 GCA_964445335.1 uncultured Verrucomicrobiales bacterium | reverse complement strand
TCCACCCTGTGCTTTCAATCATAAAGTACTCAGGTCGTGTTCCTTCTGCGCTATACCTATCCAGTATAAGGCTAGGGTCTCCTAGGCAGTATTGTTGCAGTAGAGTTTGTGGATTTGGAGACGGGAGGTCATCCTCCGTATCTAATTGTCCGTCAGCGCCATAGATTTCAGATTTTATTGCCACAGCGTCACCTACTTGGAGGAGGCGACCCGAGGGGGTGATGCTGGCTAGTGAAAGCATTTCCGCATTGGCTGAGATGATGTCAATGGATGCTCCTGTCCAAATGTTAAAGTAGTCTTTCCAGTTGGGTTTGATGGTACGTAGGGCCTCGAAACCTTGAACAAGCTCTACCTCATCAAGGGACTTGAAGTATCGGTTGTAAGGTCGGCCAGTGAATCCTGCGTATATATAATTCGGGCGCTCCCATCCTTCTAGGGTGGTGACTTCATCATCGGGATCGACCCATTCTACAATGTTATTCAGGAAGAATGAAGCCGCTTGAGGCTCTAAACCCCAAGCATCGATAAATAAGAGTCCAAGGAGGCTTTGTTCAACCTTCACAGGAGGGCCACCACCACCACCTCTAGCATCTGCTATCATTTGGTTAACTAGGGCGTTGAACCCAAAGGTTGTAGCAAGGGCTTCAAATTTTGCATTGTATCCTTCGGTACCGCTAGGGTTACTCTGGGTGAGGAGCGGATCATTTCTTTTGATGTTTCTCACACTGCAGAGTGCGATTCCTTTCTCAGCTAGGATTCGTGCCACATGCCCATGACTTTCTGCTGTGACAGAGTCGGTTTGCACTTTGACAACCGCGATCGATGACACAACAAGCATGCTGAGGATAGCCATAATCATAAAGATGGCTATGAGGGCGCTGCCTTTTTTGCAATGTATGTGAGTGTTTGGTGTAATCATATCGGGTGAAGAGGCTAGCTTCGACTTTTGATTAAGGCTCTTTGGGAGCCATTATTGATTATGTTGTTAAAGTGTGATTCAGGGTTTACCTTCGAAGGGTTCCAAAACGTGTGCACGGCAGGTTTCTCCTTAGGGTTGAATACAATGTTGAGTTCAAAATATCTGGGGGTGTTGGAGTACGGCCAGTCGTAATTCCAGAGAGGTTTGTTAGTGCCTCTATCATAATTCTTCCCATCCCATGCACGCCATTCAAATCTCCAGATGTCATCTAATAGGATGAGCGTTTGGAGCGGTTTTTGGTTGGGGTTGATGTTTTCGTAATCTTGTTCAACGTTCTCATTTTCGATGAGAGGGTTTTCATAATACTCTAGGAGAATATCAATCGTGTTGTTGCGGTTGAGTTTTGTTACGATCTTTACGGCACTAGGGGTGAAAGGTTGGCCAGGCCAAGAGAAAATTTCACCTGAATCTTGAATGATGAGTTCGGAGAGGTAATGACTAGCCGTCTCTGTGGAGGTGAGCTGAACGGCTGCATCACCAGGTAAGGAGCGAAAGGCTCTATCAAAGAATGAAAAGAACGCAGCTTCTTTCATTTGGCTGTTGGAGCTCTCCATGGCATTATTTGCCACCTTAAGGTTCCATTCCGTGATTTGGAATAACGTCGTCAGGATGAGAGTTGTAATGGCGATGGCTAGGGTAACCTCAAGGAGGAGGTAACCCTTGGCTGGCGCAGGTATTTGCTTATTAACGTGCATACATGTATTGATTGCGCCAGGTTTCGGTGGAGATAGATTCATAATCGCCATCGCCCCACCACACGGCTTTGACGACAATTCTAAAGAGTCCTGAGATTTCTTGGCCTTCAAATGTGACCAGATCTGTTA
>CAYUKP010000050.1:0-10616 GCA_964445335.1 uncultured Verrucomicrobiales bacterium | reverse complement strand
ATACCTTAGAGGCCGAGAAAAAAGTTGCCACGGAAGGCATTAACCACCTAGAAAAAGACCTTGGTAAAACCAAAGAAGAGCTTGGTAAGAGTAAGGAAGGAGTCTCAATTCTTGAAAATGAACTCAACAACATCAGAAAAGAACTTGGTAAAACTAAAGAAGATCTAGGTCTAACCAAAGAAGAACTTGCTAAAACACAAGAAGCGTTGACTAAGGCTCAGGAAGAGCTAACCAACACTCAACAGGAACTGACTGATGTGAAAAGCGCTAAAGAGACTGAAAAGGTTGCCCTAACTAACAGTGACAACAAAGCCACTCAAGAACTGGAGGAACTCAAAAGAAAAATCACGGGCCTTAATACGGAAAGAGATGCTCTCAGAAAAAGTGCTGCTGAAACAGAACAAGCTCTTCAACAAAAAATCACCGAGCTTTCTAATTCCATAAAATCAGGCGAGTCTACTGACATTCTAAAAAAAGAAATCGAGAAAGTTGAAGAAAAATGGGCTAAAAAGCTGGATGACCAACGTGTGAAGAGTGAGATGGAAAAAGCCAAATACACCAATGCTCTTAAGGCTGAACTTAATGAACTAAGAATTTCACTACGTAAGGAGAAAACAAAGAAAGTATTTGCTGACTCAAGTGAAGACCTTGCTCCTTCTGCACAACAACTCATCAAAAAGCTCTCCAAGTACGAAGGCTCCACTGAAGAAGAACTTAAAGCTCTTTACTCAAAAATTGAAGACAAGATCAAAGGCGAGCCTAGAGTCATTGTAAACTTCTCCACCGGATCATCTACGGTCTCAGCAAAACACAAAACGGAAATTAAAGAGCTTCTTGCATCAGCTAAACCTAACAGTTACTTTATCGCTGTTGGATATGCTGACCACACAGGAACAGCTTATAAAAACAAAGCTCTTTCTAGTAAGCGAGCTACCCGTGTTGTTGAAGTCATCAAGCCAGACCTAAACGATACGCAATTCGCTCAAGCATTTTACCTTGGTCAAACCAAGAGATTTGGCGAAGCAAAAAATAACCGCGTCGTTGAAATCTGGGAAATACATGACTAATACTTCTAAAAATAGAAGTATTAGATTCTCCTAAAAAAAACTCATGCATTCCCCATGCATGAGTTTTTTGTACCCTAATTACCTTAAAAAGTAATACCGCATATATTCTCACATCTAACTGTTACAATTCTACAGTAATTTGCATTGCCCTCTTGAATAAGATAGAATAAGACAGTCTACGAATGGTTAAGCTTTTAAATAGAATCTTAAATGTTTTAGTTTTTTTATCAGTCGTATTTTTTTTAAAAAAACAATATAATCAAATACAGCTCGGTAGAAGTACTAAGACTTTTGAAATTCCTAAAGACGTAAAAGAGCCCGACCATCTGAAACGCGTAATATTTTCACCGGAATACATAGTTGATGATTTTTACAAATCTATGTCAGGCCCGGCGTCTATTCAAAAAATCATTGTCGAACAAACCAAGTCCCCCGAAGTTCTATGGATTAAGAGTGTCAAAGCAGAAGTCGTAACCTCTGAAAATCACACTCCACTCTCAAACGAATACATGTGTCATCTCAATGTGGATGTAAACATGAATGCTTACCAACGAATCTTTGGGTGGAGAAAGAGCGGGATCAACCGTCTCTTTAGTCTATCGCAAGGCCAACTAGAGATTCCTCTTCCCGAGGGATTTGGTGTCCCTATTCTTTCGTGGCAACCCCTTATTATCGAATCCCAATTGCTCAATCTCTCTTCTCCTGAACGAGGCACGAAGCTTAAGCATAAAATAACCATTGAGTATGTAAAAGAGCAAGACCTGACCTTCAATATGGTTCCTCTTTTCCTTAAGGCATCTCAAGTAATGGTTGGTATAGGAAATAAATATTGCGGGGAATGGGGTGTCTCCAAAAAATCAGCCGAAAAGAGCAATCTTAGATCATGCTCACTTGGTGAGCCCATTCGTGTAAACGGTAAGATCTCTAATAACATTCGTGACGCCTATGGAGCACGCTTTTCAGGGCATTGGGTCGTTCCTAAAGGAGACCATACCTATAGTAGTCTTGTCACCAAGATCTTAGACATCCCTTTTGACTCGACTATCCACTCCGTTGCAGCCCACCTGCACCCTTATGCCCAGTTTATTAAGATCTATGATATAACAGATGAAAGAATTGTCTTTCAAAGTAATGTCGAACAGTACGAAGGTAAAATAGGACTCAAACGTGTCGAAGGCTATTGCTCACCTGAAGGGCTCAAATTATACAAAGACCATGATTACCGATTAACTACTTATTATAAGAATGAAACCGACGTCCAACAAGATGCCATGGCTTCCCTCTTTCTTTATGTCGCAGATTATGATTTCAAAAAACCTCGTGACACAAACTCCCTCCTTAAATTACTGCAAGGGCGTCATTTCACAAAGTATAATTGGACTAAAGGTCAGCATCCTCCAACGACTCTAGTCAAAAGGATTGCGCCTTATTCGCAAGTCTCAATGTGACCAGTGGAGTCTATACCCCATTCGGTGTTAAGCTCTGATACCAATCAGGAAAAAAGAATTCATGTGTTTAGTAGAATTTAGAATTTTATAAAAGCACACTTATTTCACATAGCTGTATGATACCTTTTGGCTAATTGATTGTAAAAACGCTAATATTCGTCTTTCTCATTGTCTTTATCAACATTCTCATTGATAAGCTAAGGGCGAGATGAAAGAGCAAATCACAAAACTTCTGATCCTTCAGGATAAAGATGAAAAAATTCATTTAGCCAAGACCGAACTAAAAAACATCCCATTAGACGCAGCTAAACTAAAAGAATCATTCACTAACCGAGCAGAAGAAGTCACTCTAGCAAAAGAGCTTCACCAAGAGGCCGTTAGTGAAGCAAAAAAAGTAGGACTCGATCGTAAAACAAGACAAGATACCATTCTAAAGCTCAAGATCCAGCAAGGTGAAACTCGAAAAAATGAGCAATACCAAATGCTAACCCATGAAATTGACCGTTATCAAAATGACGTTGACACCTTAGAAACAAAAGAACTCGAACTCTTAGAAATAGTTGATGAAAAAGCCTCGGCTAAAGAAGCTGCCATCGAGGCTCTCAAGGAGTATAAAGTAATTGTCAATGAGAAGAGTAAGGAGCTCTTGGCAAAAAAAGCCAATATCTCAAACAAAATAAAAGAAATCTCTCTTTCTCGTTCAGAAGCTGCTCAAGCCATTACCCCTGACGTACTCTCGCTTTATGAGAGGATATTGGCTAAAAAAGGTGCTCCAGCCATGTCACCCGTTTCAGAAGATGGCCATTGTAAAGGTTGTCACATGAAGCTACCTCCAGGAACAAAACATCAAGTCCTTGCAGAAAAAGAGCTTATTCAATGTAGCGAATGTTCACGGATTCTCTACAGAGTCTAACACCGTAAGACCTTTAAAGCAACAGGCGTGATAAGAAGGTGTTATGTACTTCTCGCCTCCCTATGAAAAACTCTCTCCTTTTTAGAGGTTGCATGAGATAGTGACTTTTTCCTAAAAACTCCTCATATGTATTTATGGTCTAAAATCGCAACCTCTAAATCAAATGACATGTGGGAAGAACGCTTCCACGGCAACACAAGTGCTGTCATTGAAGAAATCAAAGGAGGTAAGTCTATTCGAGTACAAATGTATTGCCAAACCAAAGAGGAAGCCGATGAACTCAAGCAATCCTTTGGTGGAACAATTAGTGAAGTCGTAGCTGCATCTTGGGAGGAGCCTCAAGACCTCACGAAAAAGCCACTTCTTATCCGTAATAAAATCGTTCTCACACAAACAACCAACCCTGAGGAAGTAGCACAAATCAAAGCTAATTATCCCGAGCGTATCGTGCTCAATGTACCAGCTGAAATGGCATTTGGCACAGGTGATCACCCCACTACTGCAAACTGTTTACGTATGCTATGTGATTACGCTCAAAAACGTAAAGAGCCGTGGTCAATGGTAGATGTTGGGTGTGGGACAGGCGTTCTTGCCATGGCAGCCTCGGCTCTTGGCGCCGAACCTGTCGAAGCATTTGATTTTGATGCGAAAGCTGTAGAAGTCGCACAAAAAAACATTGCCCCAAATAAAATATCTAATGTCAGTCTTTATCAAAAAGATGTCTTTGAGTGGCACCCCCCCTCACGCTTTGACCTTATCATAGCTAACCTATTCTCTTCAGTCCTTCAACAAGCTTTCCCCACTCTTAAAAAAGCCTTACAAGATAAGGGAACAATCATTATCTCTGGAATTCTTCATACCCAATGGGAAGATACGAAAGCAGCAGCCTACAATGCGGGATTAGACTTTCACACCATGAAGCGAAAAGGAAAATGGGTCACAGCTCAAGGTGAACACCTCATCTCTTAGAAAGAAATCCCCCTTCTGGGACACACAGAGGTTGGAGGCTAGAAAAGCACTGCACTTACACGACACTTCTTTAGTTTATATCAGCTCTAGCTTCTGCATTAATTCAGGCACGCCTTTTGACGCTACTTGTTGAATGTAAGTTACATCTGTATTCAAAATCTGTATAGGAGCCGTATCAATATTATACACTTGGCATGTTCCTGAAATGTATTCAAATAAAGTGTTTACCGCTGAATCAGCCAAAGATAACCCTGCGACAATGAGCAAGTCTGTTTGCTCTACAATACCAATTGCAGGAAGAAGTTGTGATATATTCTCTCCGTGCATAACAACATTAGGCTTACAAGTATGTAAAGCTTGCGAATAATTCGCAACCTCACTTTCTCCATCAGACTCTACTAAAACTTCCTGAATTGAACCATGTAAGTTTAATACATTCTGAGCACCACTACGCTCATGCAAATCATCTATATTCTGCGTGATAATGTGAATATCATATGCGGGGTTTGCACGTTGCACTGCAACTATCGCGCGATGCGCTGAATTAGGTTGCGCCACCATCGACTGAGCCCGCCGCTCAGTGTAAAACTCAAGGCACAATTCGGGATTATCATACCAAGCATCAATAGAAGCCACCTCTGTAACTCGGTAACCTCTCCACAGCTCCTCAGGGTCTTCAAAGGTTTTTATGCCTGATTCTCGTGCAACCCCTGCACCTGTAAAAAACGTAATATGCATTCTAATATCTTTTAATTGATGAATTGTAAACTAAGGGCTTAGACTGAAACCTTCATGCGATTCCCCTCCCGCAGAACGCATTTCAAAATACTACCTTATAACATAAGACTAAACGTAAGAAGAATATTGTCATAAAATCTTATTTCTTTAGAGGGTATAAGAGGTTAGCGAAATCTTATGTCTTCCTCTATCGTAATTCTCACCCTCTTTTGTACACTAACGCACGCTCTAGCTAATCCTATTCTAGAAAGAATAAAGGACAGAGGCTCTTTAAGAGTGGGAACAACCTTTGATTATAAACCCTTCACCTCCAAGGAAGATGGCAAAGAAATTGGGTTTGATATTGAGTTAGCCTCGCTCTTAGCAAAAAAAATCGGAGTCAACCTCACATTTGTTCAAACCAGTTGGCCTAACATCGTCGCGGATTTACAAGCAGCAAAATATGACATAGCAATGTCTGGTATCACACATACAACTGAGCGAGAGCAATTGGCCAGCTTTACTTCTTCTTATTTAGCAATTGGCAAATGCCCTTTAGCACGTAAGAAAGATCAGAAACGATTCTCCACTCTCAAAGCTCTCAACAACCCCTCTGTCCGTATTGGAGTCAACCCAGGAGGAACGAATGCAAAGTTTGTATATACCCACTGCCCAAAAGCGCAAATTGTGGTCATAGAAGATAATCTTTCTATCCCTAAGTTTATTGTCGCTAATAAAGTGGATGTAATGATCACTGATAATATTGAGGCCGTCGTTTCATCACGCCTTCACCCCACCCTATGCGCGATCAACCCTGACAGACCCTTCACCCAAAGTAAACTCGCCTATATGGTACGTAAGAGTGATACGGAATGGCTAAAATGGCTAGAAGGCCAACTCATTGAACTACAAGCTACAAAAGCCTATAAAACTCTATATACAAAACACTTAGCGTTCTAAAGCACACGATATAATCTCCATTTACTGAACACAAAAAAACCCTGATAAAATCAGGGCAAAAATGAAATATATATGGTAGGGCCGGTGGGACTCGAACCCACGACCAAGGGATTATGAGTCCCCTGCTCTAACCACTGAGCTACAGCCCCCTTTGGTTTGCGATAATACAGCACAAAAGAAACTGCTTGGCTAGAGAAAAGTAGAAAATTTTATCTCACAATTTCTGTTCCAATTCCAGAATCAGTAAAAATCTCAAGTAATAGAGAATGCTCCTTACGCCCATCAACAAAGTGCACCTTACCAACGCCACTATTGAGAGCGTCTAAAGCAGATTCAACCTTAGGTAACATTCCCCCTTTGATCACCCCTTCCGTAATTAAATGAGATACTTGCTCTTCATTGACAGAATGGATAAGCGTCTCCATTCGGCTTGGATCACGCATTAGTCCAGGAACATCAGAAAGATAAATCAACTTACTCGGCTTAAGCGCCTTTGCTAAGGCCGCTGCTGCCAAATCCGCATTGATATTATAAATATCACCCGATTCTGTATTCCCTCCTAATGGAGAAATTACAGGCACAGTCTCAGAAGCCACTATTTCCAAAATATTCTCGGTTCGACAAGAGACTACTTGCCCTACATATCCAAGATCTAAAGACTTACCTTCCGAATCGAGGGGCACCTTTTTCTTCGCCTCAAACACCTCTTGCCCCATCAGACCTTTGGCTCGCCCCTTACTCGTAATAAGCTTATCGACTAACGAAGGATTCACCTTCTGATTAAGGGTTTCATCAACAATCGAGATCGTCTCCGCACTCGTGCGACGTAGACCTCCTACAAATTCATGTTCTAATCCCGCCGCATCAATCGCAGCAGAAATCGCCTTTCCTCCGCCATGGACAATGACTGGATTGATGCCTACCACCTCTAAGAAAACAATGTCACGCATAACAGCTTGCACTAAGGACTCGTCTTCCATGGCAGATCCGCCCATCTTGATCAAAAAGATCTCTCCTCTAAACTGTTGAAAGTAAGGAAGAGCCTCTATTAACACTCCCGCTTTTTCACTTGCTCGTAATGACTTAGACATAATTATCTTTTAATTAAAGGGTGAAACAATTCTTCATACACATTTCCTTCTGTTAATGAAATCAACATTTGACGTGCAGGCTCAATATGCTGTGCATACCACTGGTTGTTCTGATTATGGGTCAAATTTCCATACGCACCTAGGGCTTGCATCACTCGCTGCAGGGCGCATTTGCGCAACAACTCGCTATCGAGCTCTAAGCCACTCACTTCACTCCACAGATCTCTTAGTTTCATGCGCTCTTCTAAGGTATGCTCCATATAAGGATCGTAGATCAAAGAAGCCAGATCATACTCCAAGTGCCCCATTCTGGCGCCTTGAAAGTCAATAAAATACACCAATCCTTCACTCACCATCAAATTCTGTGATTGAAAATCTCGATGCACCAAATCAGGGTGACTTTGGCCTAACTCTTGCGCCAACTCTTTCATAAGAGGATGATTGAGAAACGCTTCAGGGTTCTTTTCTCCTAAATGTGTTCCGAGGAAATGCGTAGCAAAATACTCTTGCTCCCATCTATAGGTATCTTCTGAGAAGGGAGGCATTGTTTCTAAGTCTGCAGGTATCGAGCCTTTAGACAGCTTAGCTAACTCCTTAAACGTATCACGATAGAGAGGTTCACGTACGCCCCATGATGCTTCCTTGTAGGCCAGTAAATCTATCATCCCAATGTCCTGCACCATGAGAATCTGCTTTTCTAAGTCCGCTAGCACAATCTCTGGGACTCTTACCCCCAGTGAAGAAAGCAAGTTACTCATCGGGTAATGCAATTCATTATCGCTCCTATCTTTAGTATAGGAGATCGCCACCAGAGGCTGCCCCTGTAGAGCATTGATGCGCATAATGGTTCTACCAGAAGCCCCCTTCTTGATAGGTTTTACACTTAATACTTCCGCATCATCTATTCCATAGAGATCACGGTAAGCGCTTGTTAAGGTTACATCAGGCATAGTGACGTTATAAAGCCTGAAAGTTTTTGAAAATCAAGACTGGTTTTACAGACCTTTGATAAGAAGCAGAACATTTCATTTGATGCACCTGCAACCTTGACTCCTTTTAACTATTATGAGATAATTATTTTATGTGTTTCACTCTAAGGCTCTATTTCATCTTACTCTTACCAGTAATGGCCTATACTGAAATATGGCGTATTGGAGCCAACGACAATTCAAACATTCCATTTGTTCGAGAGATTAATGGCTCCAGCCCTGTTGTTATGGAAAGTGCTAGTATCGTGGACGACCATTACTATCTACCAGGGTCTTATGATACCGTAGGAACGGTCACAACAGCAGAAGCTGAAACAAATTTTGAACGCGCCATTTCCTCAGGAGACCCTACAAGCCAAATTTACTTTACTCTGACCTCAGAGGAACTCTCAATTACTCAAGAACTCCTCTTAGAAACTGAATTTATTTGGGGTGGTTCAAGCGCCGAAGAGGATTCTCACGTTGTTGAGATCTCTCTGAATGGAGTATCCCTACGCACCACTTCGGAGTTTTCAGGAGGGAAAAACCTGCTCACCCCTATTGCGTCTTCAGCTTTCGTAGTCGGAGCTAATATCCTACGTATCGAACGCGTCGGCGGAAATAACGATTCTTGGGTGCACTTTGATACCATCGCCCTCCTAGCGCCAGCCTTATCTCAAGCCGATACTGACAACGATAGCTTCCCTGACCTCTGGGAAACCTTAACCGGATCAGACCCGAATGAAATAAACTCGACACCGCCCTCTTGGTCAGGCGCTATTGGCCTAAACTTTGTCAGCGCACACGCCCCTTACCTTGGCCGTTGGTCCTCCCAAGAGGTTAATGGTTGGATTCCTCAACCTCATTGGAATCATACCATTCCTCTGCGACAGTGGGGATTTGGTACCACTGCCGAGATGCTGACATACAATGTAGACTCCTTAGCAGCTTCGTCTGAAGCACTCGTAGATGCCAGTGGGGTGCCTGTAGCAGACCTAGACCTATCCTTCACCTTTAATGGATGCTTCTCCACTCATAATAAAGGCACCTTAGCCACTCAACTCATGAATGGGTTCCTGAATTCACACAATGACGGATCGGCTAAAATCACCTTAGAGGGCATTCCTTACGCATCCTATGATGTCTACGTATATGTGGCAACAGACTATGATGGCCCGACCTTGACCACACGTATCAATGAAGACCCTAGCACCGACTTCACTTGTTCTCCTTTCTCTGTCGCCCCTATAAATTCCTTTATTTACCGTCAAAGGACAGCCAACAGTCGTCCACCTTACACCAACGTCATCAAATATGACACGCTCACAGGTGCAAACCTCACGATTGAAGCCATCCGCCCCGAAACCCAAACAGGTGGGATCGCAGCAATTCAGATTATCGACCGTCTCTCAGATCTCGACGAGGATACGATTCCGGATTGGTATGAACTCCAACATGGACTCGCCATGAACGACGCGTCAGATGCCTCCACTGATCCTGATCAAGATGGTCTCACCAACCAAGAGGAATATCTCCGAGGCACCTCACCCTTCAACTCTGACACAGACGATGACGGCCTCCTCGATTCGGTAGAAACCAATACGGGGACTTGGGTAGGAGCCGAGGACTCAGGAACAGACCCTCTCTGGGCAGATTCGGACTCCGATGGCATCTCAGACGGCGCAGAAGTACTTTCCAGATTCCCTAGTAATCCTCTCATGACGGATTCTGACGAAGATGGGACGGATGATAAGGAGGAGATCCTACAAGGTGCTGACCCGCTCTCTGGAATCTCAATCAATGACAACCTCCCTATTAATACTGCAGGTTCTCTCGTATGGAAGATCCCCAATATCCAACTCATATGGGATCACGAAAAGATTGCGACCCTAGACTGGCAACGCCCCTACCTGTTTCGCGCCGTCGTCACCAATGAGGCTGAACCAAATGTCACGACGTGGACGACTCTACAAATGGGGTTTCAAGTCTATGATGAACTTCGCGTCAGCCCTTACTTTATGACCGAACACCGTACGGGACTTTATCGCACAGGAACCTCCCAAGATATTTGGAATACCAATACCAGTATCGATCTCGTCAAAGATCTTGGGTTCTCAGGAGTAGGCTCCATGGACATTTCTGACCCTCTCACCTTGCGTCTAGAGGCTAGCTCTGATGAGACTAACAATTGGTCACTCGCCTATACCATTCGTAATGAGCGTTCAGGCGAGATCATTTCGACACAAACCGAAACCAACCTTAGTGCCGCCTCAAGTATCCAGTCAGGCTCGGCTCAATGGACAGCCGATGACACGACAGGAGCAATAGTGACTTATACTCTGCACAATGGAATCTCATTTTATCAAAGCGCCCAAAGCATTGAATCACTAACAGCCGAAGCGCAAGACACCGACTTAGACGGAATGCCTGACGTTTGGGAGGAGCTGTATGGGCTAAATCCAAACGACGCCTCCGACGCAACT
>CAYUKP010000049.1:0-10822 GCA_964445335.1 uncultured Verrucomicrobiales bacterium | reverse complement strand
CGAGCCATTTCTCGTTTGGCTTCCATGAGCTCTACTCTGGACTTTAGAGCATGCCTTTGGTCGACTTGGTTCTTACCTTTGGCGAGTCCTAATTCGACTTTGACTCGTGATCCTTTCCAATACATGCGCAAGGCAATAATGGAATACCCCTTCTGTTGCGTTTGAATAGCAAGGGTGTTGATTTCCTTTTTATGGAGCAAGAGACGTCTGGGTCTCTTAGATGCGTGTTGGAACCATTCTCCAGCGGTTTGCCAAGGTTGAATATCACAACCATAAAGAATACACTGCCCCTTCTCGATACGAGCAAAGGAGTCGGCAATGTTTACTTTCTTATCCCTAATGGATTTCACCTCTGTTCCTACCAATTCGATTCCAGCCTCGTATTTTTCCTCGATGAGATAATCCCGCTTAGCCTTCTTATTGGTAGAAATGTCAGGATTGGAGTTTTGCTTAGTTTTTTTATTTTTACCACCCATACAGCCTGATTAAATAATTTGTGTTGTTCTAGTGTTTTATTTGAGCAGACTGTAGTACAGCTTTAGGCAAACTGAGAATAATTACAGACTCTCGTCTTCTGCTGAGGCTTCCTCAACAGGCTCTTCCTTTTCTAAAGGAAAGATTTCAATACCTTTAGGAATGATCTTCCCTTCGATAATTTCTGTCAAGGCAATATCAGCAGCTCCCATTGTTGGAAGGGTTGGAATAAATGGCGCTCTCCCGCTGTTTAACTGCTTAACCCTCTGAGAAACCATATTGATTAATATTTGAGGGTCTCTAACAATCTCTGCAGCCAAATCAACTAACTCACTATTCATAATTCTTACAAGGTTCAAACCCTATGATTTCACAAGGTTTGAGTCTTTTACCGAAATTTACCCTGTAATCAAGAACTATCTAAATCTCATAGCTAACAGATTATTAAAGAGGCTTTTATTTTTGTTACATCACGCCCACCCCTCTCGTCAAAGAAGAAAAGAACATTGCTCCTGCTTAAGATTCCTAGTAAGAGCTACAGACTCTCTAACACACGCCTAAGGGTAAACTTATGACTTCTAATAAAAATCTTCCTGAGCAAATCATCGCAGGCATCACCAAAGCGCGAGAACAAGTCTATAAGATTGGGTCGCCGACCCCGCTAGAGGAGACTCACATCTCCTCCCTTCCTGTGCCCGTGTGGATTAAGCGAGAAGACCTAGGTCCGATTAAGGCCTACAAATGGCGCGGTGCCTTCAATGCGATTAGCAACCTCTCAGAGACTGAGCGAGCCAATGGAGTAATCGCGGCCAGCGCCGGAAATCATGCGCAAGGTGTGGCCTTAGCGTGCTCCGCCCTTAAGTGCCACGCAAAGATCTTCATGCCCATATCAACGCCTCAGGTGAAGCAAAATGAAGTCGCTAGATTTGGTGGAGAATGGGTTCAGGTTATTCTCTTTGGAGACCGTTATGATGATGCGAGTGCTCAAGCGCAAAAAGTGGCCGAGGCGGAAGGAGCCTCTTACATTCATCCTTACAACGACCTTGATGTGATTTCAGGACAAGGCACTTTAGCCGATGAGATTATTATGAGTGGCAAAGGTGCCTTCGATCGAGTGTATATCGCGATTGGAGGGGGAGGTCTAGCCTCTGCGACCTCGGTATGGCTCAAGCTTTACTGGCCTGATATTGAAGTCATTGGGGTAGAAGCCGAGGGGCAAGCCTCGATGAAACTTGCCTTTGAGAAAGGAGAGCCTACTTCACTGGATGAACTAGATGTGTTTTGTGACGGCACAGCAGTCAAGAAAGTCGGCAATAACACATATGATCTCTGTCGCGAGTTTGTTGACCGTATCATAACCGTCTCCAATGCAGAAGTTTGCGAGGCTGTGCGCCTCCTATGGGAGAGCAGTCGTATCATACCTGAACCAAGTGGCGCAATGAGCCTCGCAGGCATTGTGAAAGATCACCAGGGAGAACACCCTCTACAAGAAGGAGAGAAACCACTCTCTATTCTCTGTGGTGCGAATATGGACTTCGCTCAAATCGGAAATATCGCACAAAAAGCCAATCTATCCTTTTGCAATAAGATGAGTGTCCGCATTTCCTTAGAGGACACTCCAGGAGCACTGGTCAACCTCCTATCAGACTTACCTAAAGAAGTGGGGATTGGGGATATGCAGTATGGATACGCCCAGAAAGGTACTCAATACCCTTTAATTACCTTTATTGGTTCAAACGAAAACCTCGAAAAAGCGCTCCGTACTTTAAAGAGCTCTTACGATGTCACTATTCTTGAAAGTATGGACTCTTCAGTAGCCTATCGACTGATTGAGTTCTCTAGAGAATTGCTCCAAGATCCAGAGTTTTTAGAAGTCGAATTCCCCGAACGTGCAGGAGCGCTGAAGGAATTTATGACCCAAATCAGCCCTTTCTGTAACCTCTACTACTTCAACTACCAGTTTTCTGGAGAGCGTGTCGGCAGAGCTCTTCTCGGGGTTGATTATATCTCAGCGGATTCTAAAGTCTCTTGCCAAAACCTCATTAATAAACTCACTCCAAACGTCATCCTAAAAGTAAAAAGCGTTCAAACCTCATAAAAACACAAAACAATCCAAGATAGGTTAAGAAATTCGATTTATATCTGTAATTCATCGAAAACTAAATTTATATTGTGAATTATGTTTTTCACTAACCCTGAGGGCTCCTTTCTTAAAAATATTTTCCTATCGGAACATACTCTTTTGGCATCGAATGTTGACTATGAGGATGTGGACAACTTTCTCTATGAAGTCAACGGCTCTAGTAGATCCTTACTGATCACGCATCTAGAGCTGAATATTCAAACCATTTCCGAGTTCATCCTTTGCGATCACAACAAATCTATCAAACTCTCTTATCCTGACGATAAAGGGAAAACCTTGCTCGAATTTGAATTTCAAACGCTTGAAGAACGCACTATGTTTGCAAACCACTTAATTAACGAAATAGGCTTTATAAAAAGGGAAGTGATTTTAGGGGACATGAAATCCCTTATCCGAGGAATTGCCTCCACCTTCTTATGCTTTGCGCTCTTCGCTATCACTCATCGTAAAGCCATGGGGCTAGAAGCTGGTATACTTTCATTGGATGACACCCAAAAGGGCGGGTTACTAAGCAATCTAATGCTCCATGTCGCAAACATACTAGGGAGTCAACCTCTCTTCATCCTAGGAGGTATCGCGGTTTTGGGATGCGCCTACGCCACCTACCACTTTTACACAAAAAGCAAGAAAATGCGCATTATTTATGTAAACGAAATGGCATGACATCCCTGATTTCACGCTCTTTTAGCTCCTTCTTACACTCGTTCAATTCATGCGCACCCGACTTCAGCTAACCTCCCCGTGGTCTCATAAAGACTGGCTTCCTATCATTCTGCTAAGCTTGATAAGCTGCGTTACAGTCCTTTTCCTCTGCAATGAGGTCGAACCTTCATCTCAATTTACCTCATATCACCAAGATCAGATCAAAACATTTCAAGAAAATCTGGGTGATCAGGACGTCAGCATTGTCATTTTAGGAAATTCCCTTGCACGCTATGGGTTCTATAAAGCTGAGAAGCTAGAAAGCTCCCTATCCAAGAAGTTAGGGAAAAATGTCAAAGTGTTAACCATTTACCGGAGTTCAGGGGTCTTTTATGATTACAAGAACCTTACCGAAAGCCTCCTGGCTCTAGAGCCCTCCTTATTTATTGTTCAACGAGACCTGTTGAACACATGTTATGGAACATACACAAAGAAAATGATCGCGGTAAAGTATTGGTTTTGGAAGCGATTCCGCCTCACATCTTGGTCTATACACGAAAGAAACCAATACCAAGAACAAGTAAATCGAGAACTTGATCGTAAAACATACAACCCTCATAAGTGGCTTTTTTTTGCGAAACTTGCGGTAAAAACCTCTTACCGTTTCACTCTCGATAGTATAAGTCGCCAAACCTTTGATGCGTTTTACAAACGCGCCACCGAAACCCGTAGTCAGTTCTTATTTGTAGACATCCCCCGTGCAGAGAAAGCCGAAAGAGTCATCTTTTCGGAAGCCCCCCCTGTCACCAAGTATCCGATAGCATTTCAGGAACCATTTGATGACCAATTTTTTGTCGACCCAGTTCATCTAAATGCTGAAGGCCGAAAAATCGCCTCAAAATGGCTCACAGAACTAATAAAAACCACGTTTTAGCCCCCAGAGTCAATCAGCAGAAACAAAGCTCCCAAAGACCAAAGAAGCAACACCTATCTGTTGTATCGTATTTACGGGAGCTCTAGGAAACTTACATACAGAAGGTTTGCGGGCAGATTCAAGTAAGAGGTTTCCACAAGTTCCCTTAATATGAAAAAATCCCTTTCCTTTCGCTTCTAAACTACTAGAACAGTCACTATACATGGATTATTCTGCACTGATTGAAAAGCGTATGGCGCGACTTACCGAAGTCGAGCAGCTCATTTCGCAACCAGACTTCTTTAATGACCAAAAAAAAGCGTCTGACACCATGCGTGAGCACCGAAGCCTAAAAAAACTCATTGAAAACTGGAACACTCTCAAAGATGCGGAACGCAATCTCGCAGACAATCAGGAGTTAGCCAAAGGAGATGATGAGGAAATGGCTGAAATGGCAAATGAGGAGATCCCTGAGTTAGAAGCCACTATTGAAACCTTACAAATGGAGGTTCAGTATGCGCTCCTTCCCAAAGACGCAGCGGAAGAACGCGACGCCCTCATTGAAATTAGAGCAGGAGCGGGAGGAGATGAAGCCTCTCTCTTTGCTGGAGAACTGCTCAAACTCTACACACGTCATGCCGAACGTCAGGGGTGGAAAACAGAGCTTTTAGATGCGAGTCCTTCTGAAGTTGGTGGCTTCAAGGAAATCGTCTTAAAAGCATCCGGTGACGAGGTCTTCCGTTATCTAAAATATGAATCAGGTGTTCACCGAGTGCAACGTGTCCCTGCGACCGAAACGCAAGGTCGCATTCATACCTCGACTGTGACTGTCGCGGTCATGCCTGAGGCGCAAGAAGTAGACATCGAGATCAAACCTGATGACTTAGATATCCAAACCTGCCGATCAGGTGGAGCGGGAGGTCAACACGTCAACAAAACTGAATCTGCGGTTCAGATCACCTACAAACCCACAGGACTCATGGTCCGATGTGAGGACGGTCGCTCCCAAACGCAAAACCGAGAAAAAGGCATGCAGATCTTACGTGCAAAGCTCTATGAGCAGAAGAAGCGTGAGGAAGAGGCCAAGCATGCAGCGCAGAGACGCTCCCTCGTAGGTTCAGGAGACCGCTCGGAAAAAATCAGAACCTACAACTTCCCTCAAAGTCGCGTCACAGATCACCGCATCAACTACACATCACATAGTATGGAGCACATTATGGATGGTCAAATCTCTGAATTTACTGAGCAACTTCAGAAAGCTGACATGGAAATGCGCTTGGAAGATGCCGAGAATGCATAAAAAACTCTTGACTCAAATTCTTGTATCGAGATAAGTCACCACACAATAATATTTTAGATATGGCACTTACACAAGTAATCCTTAAGGAAAAAATCGACGGAGTCGGCGCAGAAGCAGATATTGTAAAAGTAAAAGCAGGCTTTGCTCGTAATTACCTTATCCCTCGTGGCATCGCATATGAAGCAACCGAACAGAATGTTCATCACATTGAGGGACTCAAAGCTGCTCGTGCAGAGAGAGAGATGAAAGAGCTAGAGCAATTCCTTGCAACTGCTAAGAAACTAAACAGCACAACTCTTACATTAGATCTTGAGATTGGTGAGAACGGAAAGGCTTTTGGTTCAATCACGAACATCGACATTCACAAGGCTCTCCAAGCAGAAGGACACACTTTTGAGCGTCACTGCATCATCCTTGATAAGCCAATCAAGAGCACTAACGAAACAAAAGTTGAGGTGAAGCTTCACCCACAAGTTGCGACAAACGTTACTATTAAAGTAAACCCTGTTGTAAAAGACTAGGTTGTCTCGTTTCATATTTTATAGGGAAAACCGCACTCAATAGGTGCGGTTTTTTTATTTATCCTCACCTGCCTTCTCCCTAGCCTTTAACCTATCATGCAATACCCTCTCAGACTTCAATTTAAGCTCTTTTCCTTTAGCCCCAAAATTGTCATCAAAGACGCCTCTGACCACATCATTGGGGTCGTAAAGAAAAAACGATTCAAACTAAAAGAACACATCTTGATTTATACAGACCTCAAATGCGACACTCTATTTGCGGACATCAAAACAAATCAAATTCTGGATTGGTCTGCCCTCTACTCCTTTACCGGAGCAGATGAAAACTCTCTCGGATGCGTAGGTAGAGAAGGAATGGCGTCTCTATGGAAGGCTCGCTACACTGTCTTTGAAACAAACGAAGCAAAGGATATCGACTTTGTCATCGAAGAGGAGAATCCTGCCACCAAAATCATGGATTCCATCTTTGCTGAAATCCCTCTTATTGGACTCCTCTCCTCTTACCTCTTCCAACCCCGATATGCCGCCAAGCCTCACGGTTCAGAGGAAAAAGTCATGCGTCTCATAAAAAAGGGCTCCTTCATCGATGGGCGCTTCCTCATCGAGCGACTTTCTCCTAACATCTCCCAAGAGAAAGAATTACGCCTGATCTTTAGCTTCTTAATGCTCACTATTCTCGAACGTAGAAGAGGCTAGGGGTCGATTACCCTCTAACTCTTCCAACATCATCTCCGCTTTATGACTATTCTACACGAATCCATCTCACTAGACACGCCTACAGGGACCATGCAATGTCGCATTTCACGTCCGACACGACCAGGCAAGTTCCCCGCTATCATCCTATATTCTGAAATCTTTCAAATTACAGATCCTATCGCGAGGACTGCTGACTTCTATGCCGGACACGGCTACGTTGTTATCACCCCCGAAGTCTTCCATGAATTAAACCCTCTCGGCACCGTCTTGTGTTATGATGACCAAGGCAAAGACAAAGGAAATTCAGATAAGGCCACCAAGCCCTTAACAGACCACGATGCTGATACCGAAGCGATCTTAAACTGGGTCGCAGATTCAGATGTTTGCACCTCTTCGGTGGCAAGCTTTGGTATGTGCCTCGGTGGCCACCTAGCTCTGCGTGCCGCTCTCAACCCAAGAGTTCAAGCAGCTTCTTGCCTCTATGCGACAGATGTCCACAGTGGAACAATCCCTAAAGGAACAGCCCCTCAAACCCTTGATCGAATCAACGAAATCAAAGGCGAAGTCATATTTGTCTGGGGACGCCAAGATCCTCATGTCCCAGCTCCAGCCAGAGTGCAACTCTACAACACCTTTAATACCTCAGACCTAAACTTCTCCTGGCATGAAATCAACGGTCAGCACGCCTTCATTAGAGATATAGGCGATCGATATGACCCTGAACTCGCGGCCTTAACCCAACGACTCACCCTCGACCTCTTCCATAGAACCCTCCGCTAATCTTATGTATTCGCTCCCAAGATCTTATTTCACGATCCCGGTCTTATTATTAACTATCGGTAGTATCATGTTTCACCTCTATCCGCTCGATATGATCGCAGCGGATTATATGCATTCTCCTGAGGAAGGGTGGAATCGTGACCCCTTGGGAGTGTGGAAGTTCTTTTATGACTACGGTGTCGCCCCCGCACTCATCCTAGCCATTTCATCATTCTCTCTCCTCATGCTGGGCATTAAGCACCCGCTGAGAAAGTTTCGGAAACTCGCCCTCTACATTCTCTCTTGCCTCGCCTTAGGCCCTGGACTTATCACCAATGGACTCCTCAAAGCTTATTGGGGGCGCCCTCGACCAAAGCAGATTGAAGACTTTGGGGGGCAATATGTTTATGAACCTCTTTTAACCATCGACCTCTCCAGCACAGGTAAGTCCTTTCCTTGTGGGCACGCTACGATGGGGTTTTTCTTTTTCTCCTTAGCCCTCGCTCTACGTCATTCTCACAAGTCTCTCTCCAACGTTCTCGTAGGACTCTCCCTAGCCTTTGGTTTACTCATTGGCTACGCCCGATTAGTCCAAGGAGGACATTTCCCTAGTGATACCTTGTGGGCTGCCGGCGTGTGCTGGTGGGTCAGCGTTGGATTGTATTATGCCTTTGGCTTACATAAAAAACCCCTCTTGTCGCCAGCCTTAGAGAAGAAGCGTGCTTGGTGGATCCTCCCATCTCTGATCACAGGATGCCTTGGATTGGTAGCAATCGTCTCTCTCGCTACTCCTTATAATAAAACAACCTCCGCTAACCTCTCAAAAGAAATTGCATCAGTCGAAACCGTTGTATTAGAGGGGTTTACCCATTACACGAGGGTTGATAGTTCAGACACCCTCCAATTCAAGTCTTCCGGAGACGGACACCGCTTCCCTAAAAGCCGCCATAAAATACGCTCCCTAAAGGAAGGAAAACAACTGACCCTAACCTTACATAAGACAGGGTTTTTCACCGAACTCAACCTCACAAACACTCTCACATGCCCTGCACATGTGAAAGTCATAACAGCAGTAGCGCCTGACTAGGAGAAGAGTAAGCTCGAATCCATAATCTGACCGACAGAAATAGGTTTCTTACGAAAGAGACCTGCTTCTTTAAGCCCTTTAATAACCCATTGCTCCTTAGCTGGAGAGGGCTGGTTAATGCCTGATCCCGCAAACTTATGCAGAGTAGCCTCTTCTCCACCAAATTTATATCGACTCTTGAGAATGTCTTCAATCTCGGTTGCGCTCAACCCAAGCGGCTCATAATTCTCTAAAATATTGATTAACTTTGGAAGGTAACTCTCCTCACTACAGCGTTCGCAAGCCTTTAACACAGCACGACCAACAGCTTCTACCTGTTTTGGATATTTGCGAATCGTACGAGTAGGGACTGCGAGTACTTTCTCAGGGTGATTGGCATTAAGAGACAGAGAATTCGCAACCGTATTACCAATCCCTAACTTTTCTGCTGAACTCCCCCAGGGCTCTCCTGCACAGTATCCATCAATCATTCCTTGCTCTAATAGTTCAGGGAACAGAGGTGGGGGTAAAAAGACGATCTCAATTTCACTGATATAATCTTTGAAGTATGTATTAAGCCACTCTGATAAAAGAATGAGATGAGAGGAATAAGGGTTAACAGTCGCAAACACCCATTTCCTCTTGGCGCCCTCCGCTCTTTTCTTTAAGACCTCAGCAACCTTAGCAGGACTACTAAGCAAAATCGGGTCAACATCCGAAGTCAGCGTAATGGTATTCCCATTGGCACTAATAATAAGGGGAACATTCATCTCTGTTTTATAACACCCCATGCCGTTATGCATGGCATACGGTAGTCCAATCAACGTCGAAGCCATGTTTAGCTCCCAATGTATCAGCTTCTCACGAACTGTAGCCCAACCAACCTCCTCCTGTAAGAGGACTTCTACTCCAAACTCATCAAAGTACCCTTCAGACTGAGCGACTAATAGAGGCGCACTATCAATAAGTGGCGCATGGCCGATTTTTAATGCTAAGTTAGATCTTTGGATGTACATTTTCTGATGGCATTTAAGCAACAGGCATGCCAATATGTCAACCTCTAGATAAATGGCATATTCATTGCTTGATGTAATTATTATAATATATGAGTTCTTACCCTGACATTAGACAAATGCGTGCTTTTGTGTCTGTTGCAGATACCAACAGCTTCACCAAAGCAGCACACCTGATGAATCTCACCCAGTCTGCTATTTCTCACTCCATTAAAAGCCTAGAGGAATTACTAGGAGTGTGTTTGATCGAACGTTCAGGTAAGCGCCTATCCATTACTCAAGACGGCAACCTCTACCTCGAACGATGCCGCAAGATCATTCGTGAGCTAGACATTGCACATCAGGAACTAACGAATCTTAAGCAATGGAGCCAAGGCCGCATCAGAATCGGAGCCACCCACTCAATGGTCAAGTATGTCTTACCTGCGGTTTTAAGGGAATTTAGAGAATGCTTCCCAAGATGTGAAGTAGTCGTTGAAACGGGTGATTCCGCCAGTCTGATGCAAAAGTTGGATTATGCAGAAATCGACTATGCCTTCGGTATGAAAACCAAATACCCTACATGGTGCCAATACGAACAACTGTTCACTGATGAAATGGGATTGGTTACTTCATCTGCGCACCCATGGGCTAAGGAAATCGAAGTCCCCCCCTCAAAACTCCAAGAAGACAACTTCTTAATCTATGGCAAGTCCAGCGAAACATATCGTCTAATCCAAGAGAAAACCGAAAAGCTTGGTGTCAAAATTCGCATTTCTATGAACCTTGATGACATGGAAGCCATTAAGGAAATGTCCAAGATCGGCATTGGAGTGGGTATCATCGCACCTTGGGTAGCGCAGCGCGAACTGGATTCGGGGGAACTAACCTTTGTTAAATGTGATGGAGTAAACATTCGCCGTAACTGGGGGGTGTTCTATCATGATATGAAGAAGCGTAGCTTACCTGAAGCAACCTTTCTGGGAATCTCTCGCCTCGTCTGCTCAAGCTCCCATCTCTCTCTCAAGAGCAACCAATCTTAGGCCTCACTCCAATTACGTTCGCTCTCTTTTCTAAAGCGCTATTCATCAGAAGATTGGGTTGCCTCCCCTTTGATAACCTTCTCTTTATTCTTACGCTTGAGGCGGGCCTCCCTAAAGAACCCAACCAAAAGATCTCGCGACTCATCGGCACATAGCCCTGAATGCAGCTCACATGCGTGGTTAAGAGGTGGGTTGGCTTGTAGAAGATTAATCCACCCTCCACAAGCCCCAGCCTTAGGGTCAGGAAGTGCAAACACCACTTTATCTGGGCGA